>CAZLTT010000096.1:0-7292 GCA_964562515.1 uncultured Micavibrio sp. | reverse complement strand
ACTCTTTGTCTAAAATGGTTGAGAGCCACACGAAGGAGAGCGCGCCATCAATTCCGAATGTTGGCGTATCTGTTGGTGGCCTGTTGACAGCGAATGCGGAAAAAGCGGCTTTGAAGAACGCCGAGCTGAAGCTTGGGAATACGACACTTACGGGGGCTGTGGAGGCTGAACTTTCACCTATCGGTGTAAACGCCAAGTTTGACGGTAAAGATATACTGGACCTTGATCAGTGGTTGCGTACAACCGGATCGGCTTCAACGGGCGGGGGTGCAATAGATCCCGCGGCTTTGGGCGCGGTTTTGCCAAAAACACTGGAAATTCCGGTTTTGGGCAATATCAAGATTGAGCTTGCGTTGCCCGGTGTGACATATGACGGGCATGTCTATAAGTCGGTTGCTTTGCAGATTACAAATACGGATAAAAGCTTTGCCGGTAAGGTTTCTGCCGATAACTTGCCGGGGCAGGGTCGTGTTGAAGCACAAGGGGCTTTGAGCTTTGCCGAGAAGTCGGTTTCACAAAAGACCAATACGGCGATTTATTCCGACCCTGTTGCGGCGTTTTCCGTTCAGGGGCAAGCGCAGAAGTTTTCGGAAACATTGAATGCCTTTGCGGATGTGAAGGCCGTTCCAATTATCAAAGATACGCGCGTCGGTATTTTCGATGTAAAAGGCAGCTTGAGGCCATCGGGTCTCGCGGTTGAAAAGGCGACGATCAATCTTGATGATCTGGCTGTCTCTGCCTCAGGTGCGTGGACGGGCCAAAAGGATAGCAAGCGTTCCTTGTTAAAAGCTACAGTGGTGGCGGATTCTCTTAATCTTGATCCGTTTTTGGTTGGTTCAGATACGGGGCAGTCTTCGGGCGATCCGTTGGCGGCTTTGAAAGAGTTTTCTTTGCCGTTTGATGCTGATATTGACGTTACACTTAATAAGACAACGATTAAGGAGCAGCCCGTTCAAGGCGCGCGTGCGGCGGTCATTGTTAAGCCGAATAACTTGCGCATTCAAAATATCGGTTTTCAGGATCTGGCCGGGTCGTCCTTTAAATTGTCAGGTACTGTTGGTGATTTGAAAGCGCTTTCCGGTTTGGACATTCAAACAGAGCTGAAAAGCCCAAATCCACGTAAGTTAGCGGGTTTGTTTAACGTCGACACAAGTGCATGGCCGGAGGCGTTAAAGGCGCTTGATGCGGATGTTAAGGCCAAGGGTGATCTTCAGAACATGGATGTGAATGCGGTGTTGAGCGCTTTGGGCGGCAGTGTGACGGCTCAGGGTCAGATCGCCCAACCAATGGGCCAGATGAGCATCAGCGGCCTGAATGTGAATATCAAACATCCAAGTACAATGAAGGCGGCGCGGATTTTTGCACCTGAAGCGCCGTATTACAGCTCACTCGAGAAGCCGATGGATGTATCGGCCAAGGTAGTGCTTGATGGTGCGACCAGTCGTTTGAATGAGATTAGCGGGCAGGTTGCAGGCACGTCGGTTAGCGGTAATTTGGCGTATGATAGTGGTCAGGCAGTTCCTGTTCTTGCGGGGGCAGTAAAGGTTGGTGATCTCGTGGTAAAAGGCGGTTCAGGGTCATCTGCGACGCAAAAGAGCTCCGGAATGTGGTCGTCAGAACCGTTTGATACAGCGTTCTTGCATGATTTTCAGGTGAATTTGGACTTGGCTGCGAACTCTATTGTCTACGAGACATGGAATTTGAAAGGTCCTGCAATCAAGATCGTTCTTCAGAACGGCAAGCTTGATCTTAGTGGTGTTAAAGCGGGCCTTTATGATGGTGAGGTTCTGGCAAATGCAACAATCTCATCTGCGTCTAAAGATGCGCCGTTGTCAGTCAGCAGCTCCGGTGTTGTTAAAAACATCAATATGGGTGCGTTGGCAAAAGCGCTATCAGGGACAAGCCGTATTCAGACCGAAGGTGATGTTTCGCTCGAATATAACGTTAATGGCACAGGCAAGTCGCAGCGCGCGCTTGTTGAAGCTCTGGGCGGTAGTGCCAAGATGAGCGGAACGAACGTCGTTATGAAAGGCTTTGATCTGGCCGGCTTGGCGCAAGCCCTGATGGAAAGCAGTAAGCCTTTGCCCCGTATACAGCAGATTTTGAAATCTTCAACAAGTGGCGGTGAGACGCGCTTTGATACGGTCGCAGGTGCATATGTGATTGAAAACGGGATTGTTAAAATCGATAGCATGACCATGGATGGTCCTGCGGCGGGAATTGTCTCCAAGGGGAGTGCGAGCTTGCCGCCATGGACAATCGATACCATTCATACCGTGACTCTGAAGAATGCACCTGAGGTGAATCCGTTTGATATTGCCATTAAAGGGTCATTGAGCAACCCGACAAATACGTTTGGGTCGGGTCTGTTTGATACATTTGTGCGTCAGCGCTTGCAGCAGAAAGCGGCTGAAAAGCTACCGGATTTGCTTGGTGATGATGTCAGCGAAAAGTTGCAGAAGTTCGGTATCTTGCCGGGTGCGCAGCAGCAGCAAGCTCCGGCAAATGACAATACGCCATCGACTGAACCTGCGTCAGGCGAGGAGACACAGCAAGCACCGCGTCAACCAACGCCCGAAGAGGCGATTGGCGGTTTGATTAATGGTCTTTTGAAGAACCGCTAGCGGTTAGGTGAGCCGCTGTTGCAGCGTTTTAAGGATATACAGCCTGATGGCGCTTGAAAGGTTCTGTGGCCCGCGAGAGTCATCAATCTGGGCGATCAAGGCGTTTATAGACAGGTTTTCTGACGAGGCCTCTTCTTTTAAGGCTTGCCAAAATTCGTCTTCCAGAGTGATGCTTGTTTGGTGGCCGTGAATATTAACGGATCGTTTTTTCATAGGGTCTTATAACATAGAAAATACAGTGAGGTCGTCATGGCAATTGATACAAAACCGTTAAATCACCCCGAAGCTTTTGAGGAGCTATGTAAAGACGCCCTCAGTCGGGTCAAAGAGGTCTCATGTGACGACGTTGAAGCGATGATGGCTAATGGCGAAGAGTTCTTGCTGATCGATGTGCGGGACAGGGATGAGTTCGATGCTTTTCGCATTCACGGTGCGACGTTTTTGAGCAAGGGGTGGATAGAGGCGAAGATCCACACCGTCGCAGAAGACAAAGCGCAAAAGCTTGTCTTGTATTGCGGCGGCGGCAACCGATCCGCGCTTGCGGCCGATAACTTACAGAAGATGGGCTATGACAACGTGCTTTCTATGGCCGGTGGTATTAAAGCCTGGGCCAATAGCGGTAAAGCAGTCGAGGAGGATTAGTCCTTCGGTTTGATCATCGTCAACGGATCAACCCATTCATCAAATTGCTCAGCCGTCAGTAAGCCGAGCTCAACCGCAGTTTCTTTCAGAGTTGTACCGTCTGCATAGGCCTTTTTCGCGATTTTTGCGGCGTTATCATAGCCGATATGCGGGTTAAGCGCCGTTACCAACATCAGAGAATTTTCCATCAATGATTTGATACGTTGCTCATTGGCCTCAATACCGTCGACGCAGCGCTCAGTAAAGCTGACGCAGCTGTCCGCGATCAAGCGGATGGATTGCAGGACGTTGTAGATCATGACCGGTTTAAACACGTTGAGTTCAAAGTGACCGTTTGATCCGGCGACGCTGACGGCTGTGTGGTTACCCATCACTTGAGCGCAGACCATGGTCAATGCTTCGCATTGCGTTGGGTTGACCTTGCCCGGCATGATTGATGAGCCCGGTTCGTTGGCAGGTAGGATGATTTCGCCGATACCGGAGCGCGGACCAGAGCCGAGCAAGCGGATATCGTTAGCTATTTTCATCAAGCTGACCGCAACGGTGTTCATCGCGCCTGAGGTTTCAACAAGCGCATCATGTGCAGCGAGGGCTTCGAATTTATTCTCTGCGGTTACGAATGGCAGGCCAGTGATGTCAGCGACATGCTTGGCAAAGCCTTCCGCGAAACCCGCTTTGGAGTTGATGCCTGTGCCTACGGCTGTTCCGCCCTGTGCGAGTTGGTACATGCGGGGCAGAGTGCCTTTTACTCGGGCGATGCCGTATTCGATTTGTTTGGCATAACCGGAGAACTCTTGTCCGAGTGTTAGCGGTGTTGCGTCTTGCAAGTGTGTGCGGCCGTTTTTAACCAGCTTGTCGAAAGCCTTGGATTTGCCTTCTAGCGAGCTGTGAAGTTGTTCCAGAGCGGGGAGTAGGCGGTGATGGATTTCCTCAACTGCGGCGATGTGCATTACTGTCGGGAATGTATCATTCGAGCTTTGGCTCATGTTGCAGTGGTCGTTCGGGTGAACGGGATCCTTGCCGCCGCGTGTGCCTGTAATCATTTCATTGGCGCGACCCGCGATGACTTCGTTCGCGTTCATGTTGCTTTGTGTGCCGGAACCGGTTTGCCATACAGCGAGTGGAAACTGGTCAGCCAATGTGCCGTCTATAACTTCGTCCGCAGCTTTAACAATCGTTTTACCGATTTTATCATCGATTGATCCTTGAGACAGGTTTGTCAGGGCCGCTGCTTTCTTTTGAATACCAAGCGCGCGGACGACCGGGGCAGGCATCTTTTCCGTGCCGATATCGAAATTTTCCAAGCTACGCTGCGTTTGTGCGCCGTAATAAGCATTGGCGGGTACTTCTACTTCGCCGATGGAGTCTGTTTCGATACGTGTTTCTGAAGTCATGGGTTGTTCTTTCGCAAGCATTAAAGGGTCCTTGAAATTGTTTGTGAGCCTACCTTAAACCGCTTTTTAGAAAAAACAACCGCCTTTAATGCCTTTCGCCGATGGTTTGAAATATTTATATCAGAACGATTTTTGTAATAAAACTTGACAAAGAGTGCACTTTTTTCGTACAACATCGTCAAATAGTTAATAAATTAACTTTTTAATGAACGGAGTAGAAAATGGCTAGTAAATGCAGTTTGGACGATAAGGGCAGGTTAGTGGTGGAGTTTGACACCGCAGATGAGGCTCTTGTTGCGATCATCAATAAGGACCGTAACCCCGATGGGCCAGGTGTTTATTACACTCTGAACGGTAACAAGATGACAATGCACGATATTCCGACGAAGGCCGGTAATGATGACCGCGCACCTGATGTCGGTGGAATGGAAGCAAGTATGTAATACTTCTTCCGATATCGGAGAACGGGAAAAGGTCCGAGTTTTCGGGCCTTTTTTTGTGCTTAACGTCTTGCTTCTGCACCCTCGGAAGGGGCTTGATGCTGTGCGAGAAGCGTTTGAAGTTCGGCGACATTGGCCGGGCGGCCGTGAATGTCGTGAAAGTTTTTGGCCAGAAGATATTCCGTGACATCTCTTGATGACATGCGTTTAGCGCGCAGATCAGGACCGTCAGTAAGTTGCTCTATGAAGGATGCGACATCGGCACTCGGGTCTTCAACCGCAATGCGATAAAACTCGCCGCTTTGGAATTGTACAACGAATCTGGGTGCTGAATAGATGTGAGAAGCGTTGCTTACGCTTGCGAAGGATTGTCCGGGTTGTTTTCCGCGCTCACCATACAGTCTGATTTTTCCGTAGCCATCAGTAGATGTCTTTACAAACATGTGTCCGGTTTGTCTGTAATCGACGTCTAACCGGTCAATTTCTATGGCTTGTTGGCTTGGTTGTTGGTGTGCGGCGCGTTGGTTGCGCGTATGGTGATATTGTTGAATGTGGGCATCGCTCATACGCACAACTTCAGGAATGTCGTAACCGGTTTTCAGGTGGTCGATAATTCCTTGAGCAGAGAGCCCGAATTGTTCGTTAGCGAGCGGTACGAAGTAGGTTTCGCCTTGGCCGAATTGAACAACGGCAGCAGGTGAGCCATAAATCGCAGATGCATCTTCCACCGATCCGAAGTGGCGCCCAGCCTCTTTACCGGGGCTGTAGTAAAGTCTTAGCTTACCCTGACCGCCGTTTGCGGTGGATGTAAAGGTGTGACCTTTATGCGCGCTGTGCGGGATATCGAATTGTACCGATGAGGCAGCTGCGCCGCGGAATGTTGATGGGTAGTTTGCCATTAGCCGTTACTCCTACTCAGTGTGTGGGCGCAGGTTCTAACACGAATGTATTTTTATGTAAATAAAAAAGTTATTTCAGGATCGTTATGTGACCCATTTTGCGACCGGGACGTGTTTCTAGCTTGCCGTAGAGGTGAATGCAAGCTTTAGATTGTGTCTTGTATTGTTCGATGAGGTTTATGTCGTCACCGATCAGGTTCAGCATGTCACAGTCGCTATGGCGCGCAGGCACAAGTACGGGCATGTCACAGACAGCGCGGACATGGTTTTCAAACTGGGAGTGGGCGCAGGCATCGATGCTCCAATGGCCAGAGTTATGAGTGCGGGGTGCGATTTCATTGGCCAAGAGCTTACCGTCCTTGGTTACGAACAGTTCAAGCGTTAGCACACCTTGAAGATCGATCTTTTCGGCGAGCTGCTCGGCCATGCGGATGGCTTCGTTTGCTATCGTGTCATCCAAAGGAGCGGGGAGGGTTGTTTTGGATAGAATGTGGTCTTTATGCTCGTTTAACATCGGGCCGTAATGAATAATTTGCCCGTTGAGGTCGCGCCCGACAATCACAGATATCTCACAGTCAAAGTCGATCATTTCTTCCATGATCAAAGGCTGGTCATTAAATTGAGTCCATAAAGTTTCGATATCTGTATCGACCGTATAACGTGCCTGACCTTTACCATCATATCCGAAACGTGTCGTTTTAAATATGCATTGTTCTTGCTGCCATTCCTCTAGTGTTTTTAGCGCATCTTGAGGTGTTTTGGGGGCAGACCATCGAGCGGTCGGAATGCCGATATTATTCAAAAAGCTTTTCTCTTCCACGCGGTCTTGAGAGACCTCTAACAGTGCCGCTTTGGGATATACTGGCTTGTGATTTTCCAGAAACTCAACGGTTTGAACGGGAATATTCTCAAACTCGTAAGATATGTAGTCGACCTGATCGGCGAATGCGCGCAGCTGTTCTTGGTTGTCGTAGTCACCATTAATTGTGGTTTTAACGACCTGTGACGCGGGGCTATCGGTCTCGGGACAGTAAATTACGGTTTCGATACCAAGATTAGCCGCAGCCAGAGCGCTCATTCGTCCAAGCTGTCCTCCGCCTACGATGCCCAGTGTGATCTTCTTCATGAGGGTTGGTCGGCTACTGCGTTAGTCTGGTTTTCGCGGTAAGCGTCTAATGCCTGTGCGATTGTGTCGTCCGTTGTGGCGAGAATGGCAGCGGCAAGAAGTCCTGCGTTTTTAGCTCCGGCTTTACCAATAGCCAGAGTGCCTACGGGAATTCCTCCCGGCATTTG
>CAZLTT010000095.1:0-7703 GCA_964562515.1 uncultured Micavibrio sp. | reverse complement strand
TAGAAACAGAAATCAAAAAATACTTGGAAACGGTATTTATGCTGTTCATTCAATTGAAGATCTGAAGTTGCCAACGGGAATACAGAATTTTTTGTTAAGCTTCTAAACGTTTGTAATATAGTAAACAATAGGGTCAATTTGCTTGTGAGGCACAAAACATCATTTTGCATATACTCTTAGGCTTGAGCCGATTTTTTTTCCCACACGTTTAGAATGTCTAACAATGCTTCATTGTAATCTTTAGTAAAGTCTGCATATTTCTTGCTCTTTAGGAGCGTCGGTATGCTGCATTTTTCAATTAATACTGGCATGATAATAGCTTCTTTGTTTTCTATCTCTTCAAGGAATTTATTCATCCATTCAACTTCAACCCACCTAGAAGATACGGACTTTTTAGATAAAAAAAGCAATACATATGAAGACTCATTTAATCCTTTTTGAATAGCGCTAGGTATGCAATCGCCGATATCAATATGCGTTTCGTCAAACCAGACATCGTGCCCTCTAATTTTTAAATCGTCGACTACTCTGCGCACGAAATGCTTGTCACCGCTTGCGTGAGAGATGAATATTTTCTTGCCGTTGTTAAGTAACAATTTGTTTCTGCTTCTGATTCTCCAGTTCAAAATTTCATTGATGTAGTGATATTCATGGAAGTAGGCTAACTCAGCTTCGAGAATTGTTTTTTCCAAATAAATATCCAGATCTTTCGTGTAGCTATTATTCTGCTTTTTTATCACATGATTAATATGGGTTTTTGCCCATTCAATATCGATTTTTTGCTTTCTTTCTAAAAGATCTTGAGTGCTAGGAAGACGAAGATAATTTGAATTTATTAGATAGTAGCCAGCTATTCCGATCATCGTAGGATGACAGAAATAAACAACAGCTTTTCTAGGGCTATCATCGTCGTCATAATAGCCAATACGTCCTTTATGTTGGCCTTTAGTTACGATAATTTCACCAAAGTCTAAAGGGTTCTGTTTGTCAGTTTTTTCTGTGCTGGGCATCGCGGCAGATTCTAGATAGGTTGAACGGTTTTTTCAAACTGCGAAAACCTATGGTGAGAATGGTGGGCCCGGCGAGACTTGAACTCGCACGTCCTTACGGACAACAGATTTTCTTACCAGCTACGGCTTTCGCCGCCTTTAAAGTTTGTGGTCTGGACTATCCCTTCACCATAACCGAAGTCTTAGGTGCTGCCCGTCTAGTCTCTACACCTTCCTTTCGTTTCCAAAAGGCTTGGCTCGGGATTACCATTTGAAAGGCTTCCCCGACTTTGAGCAGTTCTACATCCCGCGTTTCCGCAAGTGCACTCAAATTGTTTAAGTCTGCAGCGTCTACCATTCCGCCACGGGCCCATTTCAGGAAATATTCATAAGGGGATTAGGCCTTTAACACAAGTGATTATGACTCTTAATCCTTGGGTTTTTTCGGCTTTTTCTTTTGTTTTCGGACGTTGATTGCCGATGCATCTAGTGTGTTTTTGAGGTGAACGGCGTAATAGCGTTCAATCATCTCCACGCTGGTGCGGCAGTTCTTGGCCACTTGGTAAATGTCCGCTCCTTCCATAAGGCGCAGACAGATATAGGTGTGACGCAAGCTGTAGGCTGTTCGCACGTTACCGTCACGATCTGTCTTTAGGTCAAGCTCTTCCAGAACCTTGTTCAGGAGGCGAGGGGTTTTGCCAAAGACTTGATCGAGGGGTTGGCCATTATGCCTCTTTTGCATCCGTTGGAAGGGCATAACGGCCCCCGGCATGGATTTACAAAAACCAACGCCGCGCTTACCGCGCACTTCAATTTCTAATAGGCGTGTGCCTGTATCTTGGTCTGTCACGATCGTGACATCCCTGTATTCAAGGCGGCCGGCCTCGTCAGGCCGTAACCCTGTGTTCGCCATGAATAAGACGTAGTCATGTAAATCCTCGCAGGTCGTTCTATAACGCTCCTGCTTCGGATTCCTCGCGCGTTCGCGCGTGGCTTCGTAAAGCATTTTGTATTCTTCGGGTGAGAACCAAGCACGGTGCTTGATCTTCCCTGATGTTTTGTAGGGCGGGGTAAGGTCTGGAATTGCATCAATCCAGCCATAACGATGCGCGGTTTTCAAAACCATGCGCAAAGTCACCGTTTCGTGATGGAGGGTGCTGCGCGAGGGAATTTTGCCGTTAGAGGTGTTTTGCGTTCGTTGGATACGGTATTCCTGAACCAGTCCGGCGGTGATCTCTTTCAAAGACATTTCACCGAAAAACGGGTTTAGGTGATTATGAATGCGTCTTTCATGCGATTTAGCGTACCGCTCATTGCGGTGTCCGGCAACGCTGAGCTCATACTCGCCTACAAACTTTTGGGCGGCCTCTGCGAAGGTTCTGCCTGAGCGTTTGGCTTTCGCTGTGGCGGCCTGTTGAGGTTGTCTGAAAGCGCTGGGGATGCTGGCGGGTGCCTGTACCAAGACTTCGTCTTCGCCTCTAAACCGTCTGACAAGGTTGTCTATACGGTTGTCGCGTCCGATTTTCTTGGCCTCGACATAGACGGCCATATACCATTCCCGCGCGAAGTCTATTGCAAGCTGCAGATTTTCTTCCTTGGTTGATACACGGTGGTTGCTACCGTTCATGTAAGTGGAGCATTGCCAAAAGCGGCTGCCGCGCCGCTTATAGACGTGGACTTTGTCATCTAATATCGAATGTTTTTCCATCTTACACACCTCCATCAGATTTTTTAGGTGCAACAGATTTGGCATCAACTGCACCTACGCTTTTTGTCATAAAGCAAAAAATCTGCTGCGCCTTACACGACCAAAAGTGTGTAAGACTTGTGTAAGTATATCGAAAAAAGGTTAATGCTTTTAACCTATTGTTATTATTAAGTTTTTTGTGATTTTGGGAAGGGTGATATGATTTTAAGTCTGCAGCGTCTACCATTCCGCCACGGGCCCATTGTATTCTGCTTTTGGATAAAACCACGTCGTCTAACTGGCAGCGACACAGTGAATACAGAAAGTGGTTATAGACAATGCTATAAGTGGATGCAATTCCCAAAATTGCTTAAGAGCGGGCGAGGCGTTTTTTTATTGCACGAGATGTAAGTCGTTCTGCAATGGGTAGAAGGCGATCACCGTTCACCATTTTGTGGCCGGATTTCAGGTGGTCGTCCAGAAAGATGACAGGGTCTTTACCCATGCCCCTGATTACAATGGGTGGTTTGGACATGCGTGATACGCGTCCGTCCGGGCTTTTAAAAATGCAGCCACTCATTTCACGGGCGTTGTGGAAGTCGAGAGAAAAGCACGACAGCGTAGAAAACCGGGCGCCGGATAAGATGGCTCCGAAAATATCGGTTGCGCCAAAGGATGCATCGGTAAAGTCACAGCCGGTCAAGTTTGTATCGTAAAAGCATGTGTTGTACAGGGCAGCACCTGTGAAACGGGCATTTTTAAAATATGCCTCCGACATGTTTGCTCCGCTCAGGTTTGCATGGCTGAAGTCAGCCCCCGGCATGATGGCGTCATCGATGTTGACGTTGCTCAGGTTCCGGTTAGACAGGTCGGCGTTGTTTAAGATCGCCTTTCCCGCTATGGCCGTTTCCAGACATGTTTTAAAGTCTTTAAAGAACCCTTCGAACAACACGGTGCGTTTGTCAAAGGAACGAATTTGATAATGTTTCATAGAACATTTCTCCCCAACTCAGTAACTACAATTTTAATCCCACACATACACATCCTCATCACACTTCGTTTAGGTTGCACACTTTTATTTTTAATAATGTGTACTCGTTTTGTTTTGCAATCAATAGTTGATATATTTGGTATGTTGTCAAGAAAAAAATATGTGGAAGACATTGCTGAGTGCCAAAAAGACCGATTTCGGATGTAAATATCTCTTGTTAATCGGCGGTGGTGTACCTAGTTTTAACTCCATGAGTGAGGAAGCCAAAACACCCGTCATGAAAGGCGCAGACATAATTCAGAGTTATGTTCGGAAGCTGCCGGATACGCCCGGCGTTTATCGGATGCTGTCTGAAAAGGGAGATGTTTTGTATGTCGGTAAAGCAAAGTCTTTAAAGAAGCGTGTTTCGTCATACATGCGTCCTCAGAAGTTGCCGTTCCGATTGCAACGCATGATCGCCGCAACACGCACAATGGAGTTTGTGCATACGGCGACAGAGGTCGAGGCGTTGCTGCTTGAATCGAATATGATTAAGAAGCTGCAACCGCGCTTTAATATCCTGTTGCGCGACGGTAAAAGCTTTCCCTTTATCTTGTTGAGAGAGGACCATGACTTTGCCCAGATTGTTAAGCACAGGGGCGCGAAGAAAACCAAAGGTAAATATTACGGGCCGTTCGCAAGTGCAGGGGATGTAAACCGTACGATCGCGATTTTGCAGCGTGTATTTATGATCCGTAATTGTACTGACAGTTATTTCAGTCAGCGGTCACGCCCTTGCTTGCAGTATCATATCAAGCGCTGCACTGCGCCGTGTGTCGGTAAAGTCACGCAGGATGATTACGCACAGCAGGTCGAAGAGGCCGAGGCGTTTCTGGAAGGCAAGAGTGATGACATCAAAAAGCGCCTGTCGAACAAGATGTCTGAGGCCAGTAAGGCTATGGATTACGAGCAGGCGGCCGCCATTCGAGACCGTATTCAGGCGCTGACATCCATCCAGAGTAAGCAGGACATTAACATTCAGGGGCTTGAGAATGTTGATGCTTTTGCTTTGATCCAAAAAGGCGGCGCGAGCTGTGTGCAGGTTTTCTTTTTCAGGGCAGGGCACAATTACGGGAACAAATCCTATTTCCCTTCACATAGCGACGATGACAGTCCCGAAGACATTATGGGGGCGTTTCTGGCACAGTTTTATGAGAATAAGCCCACGGCGAAGGATATCCTCGTGAATGTCATTCCCACCGATACTCGTTTGTTGGAGGAGGCGTTAAGTAGCCGTGCAGAAACGAAGGTGTCTATCGCCAAGCCGGTGCGAGGAGACCGCAAGCGTGTAATTGATTTTGTGGAGCGTAATGCCAGTGCCGCATTGATGCGTCGTGAAACCCAAAGGGCAAGCGAAGAAAAACTGATACGTATCGTTTCTGAATTGTTTGGAATGGATGAGCCACCAAAGCGTATCGAGGTTTATGATAACTCGCATATATCCGGAACGAATATGGTCGGCGCGATGGTTGTCGCGGGGGAAGAAGGGTTTAATAAGAATGCGTATCGTAAGTTTAACATCAAGACCGCGGATGAAGCGGATGATTACGGTATGATGCGTGAGGTAATGGAACGGCGCTTTAAGCGTGCTTTAAAGGACACTCCCGATATGGAGGGTGAAGACTGGCCTGATTTGTTGCTGATTGATGGAGGTAAAGGCCAGTTGAGCGCGGTGACGGAAGTATTGGAAGAGTATGGTGTGCTGGATGCTCTCACCGTTGTGGCGATTTCAAAGGGGCCGGACCGGCACGCGGGACGGGAGCAATTTTATATGAACGGCAAGGCCCCGTTCCAGTTGCCCGTTAATGACGCGGCTTTACACTATTTGCAACGGCTTAGAGATGAGGCGCACCGCTTTGCTATCGGCTCTCACAGGGCGCGAAGGCAGAAGCAGATCACAAGCTCACCTCTGGATGGTGTGCCGGGTGTAGGTGCGAAGCGCAAAAAGGCGCTGTTGCATTATTTCGGATCGGCTAAGGCCGTCTCCGGCGCTGCGGTGGAAGACCTGCAGAAAGTTGACGGAATTTCGAAATCAGTGGCCCAGAAAATTTATGATCATTTTCACTGATTTAAGAAATGACTTTAACTCACAAAAAATTTTTACAAAAAATCAGTGATTTAGAAGAAAAGCTTCAATCGACTATTGCGGGTTAAAATGGCCCGTGTTACGGTCCAAAAAATCACAACAATCGTATTAACAACTGCAAATATGTCACCGTATTTGCCTTAATTGAGAGGTTTGCTTCCATGTTTCACAGAGTAAAGTCTGAAGGACAAGACGACGAACAACAAACAACACCGGCCACATCTGCTCAAGAAGAGAAAGCCGAAAGTTCAACGCAAGATAATAAACCGGCTGAAACAGAGCCGACATCACAGGGGCAAACTTCCGAACAAACATCTAACACTCAAGACCAGAAGGACGAACCAACTATGAGCGAAGCTGAAAAGACACAAACTCAGGAGCCGACCCCGGCGACTACATACCAACGCCCGGCGGCAGCCGTGAGAACAACAGGCGGATATCCGGGTGCATACCCTGGTGCGGCTGCTGTTGCTTCTGATTCAGCTTCTGCATCCGACCGTCGTTTGACAATCGGCCCTGGCATTACAATGTCCGGTGAGATCGAATCTTGTGACTATCTTTTGGTTGAAGGTACAGTCGAAGCAGCTTTGAAAGGTGCAAACGTTCTTGAGATCGCGGAAAGCGGTGTTTTCTACGGTACTGTAGAAATCAACGAAGCCAACATCGCGGGTCGTTTCGAAGGTGACATCACAGTTAACGGTCGTTTGACAATCGCTTCCGGCGGTGCTGTGACAGGTTCTATCGCTTACAAAGAAATCGAAATCGAAGCAGGCGCTACAGTTGATGGTAAACTGACCCCTTTAGCAGCAGCGCCGGCGGCAGCGGCTCCAAAGCCGGCGCAAAAAGCAGCTCCAAAAGCAGCCGCAGCAAAAAATGAGAAGGCTGCTCCTGAGCCTGCCAATAGTGATGGCGAGCTCTTCAGCAAGGCTGTATCTGCCGCTGAATAATCAATTTAGCCAAGGATTTATAATTTTTTCTTGGCAAAAGCTTGATTAGCAGGGTATACACCCCCACATACAAATTAATGAGCCAGGCTTACGAGCCTGGCTCTTGTTTTAAAAGCCGTGCCGAATGAGTAAGGGTAGCACGAAGGATTAAAGCGCGAGGCGCGTATTTGCCCGCTTTAAATATTGAGACTGATGAATAAAAAAGATTTGAGTTTTACGGCCGCCGTCTTGGCGACACTGGGTTTGTTTGTGCTGCTGAGCGCGTTCGTTGTTGAAAAGCGCGATGCTCTGGCATCATCTACCTCTTTTGATGGTCGTGCGATCGTTGAAGATGGCCGTTATTCCGTTCCCCAGAAAAGACGTATCCGCCAGCAGGTCTTAAACAGTCAGGATGAATTGTTGAACCTTACAGGTGCAGAGGTGCGCGCCATTCTGGATCAGCCCGAATTGATCCGCCGTGATGCCCCGACCATTGTCTGGCAGTACCGTAACGACGAATGTGTTGTGGATTTGTATTTCACAACCGGTGCGGCCAAGGCTTTGAAGGCGCCTGTCGTTCATTTTGAAACCCGTCCAAGACATGATGAAGTTTCTGAGGAGCGTGTTCAGGCAGGATGCGTAGAGGCGTTGGTGCGCGAGAATGCGCCGGCACGCTTCGTCAGCTTTGACTCAATATACAAGTCCCAGTAATTACGCCGTTTTCTCTTTAAAATTACACAAATCATAGACTTTGCAGATCGCGCAGTCCGGTTTGCGGGCCTTGCATGTATAGCGCCCTTGTAAGATGAGCCAGTGGTGGGCGTGTAATGCGAATTCATCCGGCACGACTTTTAGCAAAGCCTGTTCCACCTGATCGGGGTTTTTGCCCTTTGCCATGCCCGTCCGGTTGGATACGCGGAAAATATGCGTGTCGACGGCCATGGTCGGTTGTTTGAAAACGATATTGAGAACGACGTTGGCGGTT
>CAZLTT010000094.1:2399-7734 GCA_964562515.1 uncultured Micavibrio sp. | reverse complement strand
ATAAAAGTTTTTCGCACTCATTTCATTAAGAGCCCACATTTGTGGTTTTTCAGTTTCTTTTTGAGCTCCCATAAAAGTCATTGAAAACTCTTTCATAAAACGCTCTCTAACAATTTTTGTGATTTTTTCGAGATTTGTAATAAATTCTTTCTCAGCCGAACCACCTAAATTATTGCACTTCTTATAAATCCAAAATTTTTTAGACAACTCTGTATAATCTATGACCATCTCCCTTGTAGTTTCATTTTGTATTTGAGGTAAATGCTTAAATACGATTGCAATAGTTGGGTCTTCTAACTTTGCTTCTTCTGCTAAGGCTGTAACAGGCAGTAAAAGAAGCGCAGCGAGCAATATATTAGAAAGTTTAGGTTTCATATTTTAAAACGCTACATATTTTGTATCTGGTGTTTGGAATACATATTTTCCGTCCTGATGTCTAGCGAGAGGAGGAATTCTTGTGAGCTCGAATGCGTCGTGGCCTTCTTTCAGGTTGTACCAAAACGGATACCATTCGCTGTCGATGTTGAGCATCATATTGCGTGGGGTCATGCGGAACGGGAAGATGTGCACGGGGACTTTGGTGTCGTTTTTGATGCTGGCCTCAACGAGTAGGTAGATTTCCTCGATTGCAGGATCCGTCATCGCGTAGCAGCCGATAGATGTGCAGCCGCCGTGGATCATCAGGAATGTTCCGGTACGGTCATAGGCTTCGTCATATTCGTTCGGAAAGCCGATGTTGAAGGAGAGTTGGTGGCGGCTCCATGGGTTCATTTGCTCTGCGCCGACCATGTAGAACCCTTCGGGGCTTTGTTTGTCGCCTTCCATCAGTTTCGGGCCGAGGTCACCGGAGAATTTGCAGATCGGGTAGGTCGTGAATAATGCGTATTGGTCTAGCTCTTTGTCTTTGATCCAGAGTTCCAATTCGGCTTCTTGTTTGAAGATGCGAATGAAGACAGGGTCGCCATATTCCAAACCGTGATTGTTAACCGTAGTTTTCAGGGCGTCTTCGCGCATTGCCTTCACCAATTCCAGTCGTTCGGAAGACGGTGGACCGGAAGCGCAGGCCGATAGAATCAAAACAAGCAGGCAGAACAAAATACGCATTCGTCTATTAAAGCGTGAGAATGCGCAGCTGTATAGACAGAACTAGACGTTTGCGACGTTGTCTACAGCTTCGTTGATCAGTGCGTCAAACGTGCTTTTTGTGAGGTTGTTTTTGCTGACGATGCCGTCGGCGCCGTTTTCTTTGGCTGCTTTTTGCGCTGCCGGTGTGTATGACCCTGTCAGGATAAAAATCGGCGTGTCCGGGGCGTTTTTACGGAAGTCTTTAATATCGTTCAAATCGATGGAGTCGGGTAAGTATAAATCCAACAGGATGACATCATATTGTTCGCATTTGACCAGACGTAAACCATCAACACGCGTAGGTGCATGATCGATCAGCGTTAGCGGGAAATACTCCTCCAAAACGCCTTTGATTAAAACCATGTCAAATTGCGAGTCCTCAACCATGAGAACCTTGGGTTGTGTGAGTGTATCTGTGTTTAGTAGCTCTTTTATGCGTCCTGCGCTAATTTCTGCCATATTCTTTCCTCAATAAGCAAAACAGCCGCATTCTATAATAATTTATTGCTAATATAAAACTATTTAAGGTTGTTTTTATTGTGCGTCGCGACAGCAACGGAAGCCAAGGGCTTTGTTATAGCGCTGTGCGGGGTATTGCCCGGGGCCCGCTACAACACGATCGCAACCGCTTCGCATTGCGGCGACTTTGTTTTGAATGCGGGCGTCAAAATATGTCAGGCCGACGATCATGACGCGACCATCCGATGCCTCTACAAATTCACTAACGTTGCCAAGCATATGGTGCAGAGGGTAGCCGTGCGGAATGCATTGTGGGTGGCTGTCTGATTTGTTGACCCAATCGTTGCGATCGTATCCTGCGGAGCGGGCAAAGTCGCATTGTTGAACCAGTTGTTCGGCGTTTTTGAATGTTACTTTCTTAACATGGCCACCGCGGCAGGCGGTTTGCCATTCATGGACAGTGCAGAGCCTTTTTCCTGCGGCTTTACAGGCTGTTTGTGCATCGCCGGGGCGGAGTTTGTCCGTCGGTTCGTGTCCGGGAACAGACCATGCGCGATTGTTGGAGATAAGCGCTTCGTATGCGTCAATATGAAAGGGGCGCATGCGCTTGTCCTTTGGTTCGATGCGAACCATAACATCACGGTCCTTGGTCCATTTTTCCTTTATGGCGACGTTATTCGGGTTTTGGTCAAAACGCCTTGGGTCGACTTTGTATACAAAGTTATCGTCATTCGCTTCCGCACCTTTGAGGGCATGGAGCGGGTCTTGGCCTTGGGAAAAATAGACGATATAGGTCATGCAGATCAGAATCCCGAAAAACAGTCCGAAAAGGTGTCGTAATTTCATTAGATCAGTCCCAGTGATTTGAAGCTGCTATAGCCGTTCCTTGCCACTATAACATGGTCATGGATTGCAATGCTAAATGGCTCGGCAGCGCGGATGATTTGTCTGGTCATGTCTACGTCTGCCTGGCTTGGTTTTGGGTCACCGCTTGGGTGGTTATGGACGAGAATGAGGGCTGTTGCGCCAAGCTCCAGAGCGCGTTTCATGATTTCGCGGGGGTAGGCAGGCGTATGGTCAACTGTACCTGAGTTCTGAATTTCGTCCCCGATCATTTCATTTTTTTTATTCAGGAACAGAATGCGGAAATGTTCTTTTTGCTCATGCGCCATTGTGGTCATGCAGTAATCCATCAGGCGGGTCCACGAATTCAGAACAGGCTTGTTCATCAATTCACCTTTATCGGCGCGGTGGGATAGGGCGGTGATGGATTTTAATGCGAGAGCGGTTCTTTCCTTGATGCCGTCCACTTTCGTCAGCTCTTCCATTGGGGCGGTCATGACACCTTTAATGCTGCCGAAACGCTCAAGCAGATCTTTGGCGAGTGGTTTGACGTCCTTTTGCGGGATGGCCAGAAACAGAACAAGTTCGAGGAGCTCATAATCCTGAAGGGCGTCCGCGCCGTTCTCCAGAAAGCGACCGCGAAGGCGATCTCTATGGCCTTTGTAATGCGGTTGTTTTTGCGGCTCTGCGGACATGGTTTCTAGGTATATGGCGGCTTTGTGTAGCCTTTATGCGAAAGGGTGAATATCTCAAACCCGTCATCGGTGACGGCGAGCGTGTGCTCAAATTGAGCAGACAGGCTGCGGTCTTTTGTGATCGCGGTCCAACCGTCCGGCAAAACTTTTGTGCGGTAGTCACCGGCATTGATCATCGGTTCGATTGTGAAAAACATACCTGGTTCAAGTACTGTGCCAGTGTTCGGTGTGCCGACATGCATGATTGATGGCGGAGCGTGGAAGACGCGGCCCAAACCGTGGCCGCAGAAATCGCGCACGACACCGAAACGTTCACCTTCCGCGTAAGTCTGAATCGCGTGGCCGACATCACCCAACGTAGCGCCGGGTTTCACGACTTCGATACCACGCATCATAGCGTCATATGTCACATCGACGAGGCGCTTGGCTTTGATCGGAATTTTGTCGCCGACTAAATACATGCGGCTGCTGTCTCCGTGCCAGCCGTCGACGATAACGGTCACGTCGATGTTGAGGATGTCACCTTCGACCAGTTTCTTCGGTCCCGGAATGCCGTGGCATACAACGTGGTTCACGGATGTACATGTTGCTTTTGGAAATGGCGGGCGGCCGTTTCCTGCGCCATAACCCAAAGGGGCGGGGATTGCGTTGCGTTCCTTGGCGTATTCGTGACACAGACGGTCAAGCTCTTCGGTAGCGATGCCGGGAACAACATGATCGGTAATCATATCGAGAATCTCTGCAGCTAAAGCGCCTGCTTTGCGCATGCCTTCAAAGTCTTGCTCCGTGTGGAGTTGGATTCCTTCGGCGGTGTATTTTGCATCGTCGTTTTGTTGGGCGATCGTCATATTGCTCTTTATATTTCAGTCTATTGCATTATCTTTGATGTCATCATAGTCGTAACAATTGAAAAACCAAGGATTTTATAGCGATGACACAAAAATCGGCGCTCGTGATTATTGGGAATGAAATACTGTCCGGACGGACACAGGATAAAAACACGTCATGGATCGGTGAAAAGATGGCTGCGCACGGTGTGCCGTTAGCAGAGGTGCGCGTTGTGCCCGATATAGAGGAGAAGGTTGTCGAAGCCGTTAACGCGATGCGCGAGGCTTATGACTATGTGTTTACAACGGGTGGTATTGGACCGACGCATGATGATATTACGGCGGCATGTATCGCCAAGGCGGTCGGTGCAGATTTTGAGCGGCACGAAGAAGCGTATCAGGTGTTACTGGATTATTATGGGCCGGATGAGTTAACGGATGCGCGGGCCACGATGGCGGATATGCCGAAGGGGGCGACGCTTATCCCTAATCCCGTATCAGGTGCGCCGGGTTTCCGTGTTGAAAATGTTTTTGTGATGGCGGGTGTGCCACGAATTATGCAGGCCATGCTGGAGCATGTGATTGTCGAAATTTCCCCGGGTAAGCCCATACTTTCAAATTCGATTAGCTGTAACCTTATGGAGAGTATCGTTGCAGAAGGTCTGGGGCAGGTTCAGGAGCAATTTGAAAGCGTTGATATCGGCAGTTACCCCAGTTTTCGAGATGGTAAATTGACGGTCAGTGTTGTTCTGCGCTCTTCAGATGAAGATATACTCAAAGACGCGACAAACGCTGTCTTGTCCCTGATCGCGGAAAAGGGCGGCGAGGTTCAATCGGAAAGCTATCAGGTTATTCCGTATTAATTCATCAGGCCGTAAATATGGGAAAACATAAAGTAACCCCATAGAATGCAGACTGCGGCAACCCCGACAAAATAGGCATAGAAGCGTTTCATCACATTGTTACCATTAATGTGAATGAAGGCGTGAACGTAACGGCTGCCTGTGAAGATGAGCGCGATTCCTGCTACGAAGAGGTCGGGTCGGGAGCCGCTTAAAAACAATAAGCTTACCACGTAAAACAGGACGGGAATTTCAAACTGGTTTTTGAATGCATTGGCGGCTTTTAGGGCGCTTTCCGGCCATGCGGTCTGATCGACAGCAGATTGTGCAAAGGTCGTTTCTTTGTTGCGCAGAGCGGTTCTTCGACGTGCGCCGAGAATGAAAACGAGTGCGATTGTAAGAATGACTTGGCCATATACGGCAAGCAATAAGAGTGAAACGGCTAAGGGCATAATATATCCTGTGTTTTATTCTTTTTATATACGCGTGACAGGAGCGAAGAGTTCATTCTCTTTTAAATGGTGGGCCCGGCGAGACTTGAACT
>CAZLTT010000094.1:0-2299 GCA_964562515.1 uncultured Micavibrio sp. | reverse complement strand
CTTTTAAATGGTGGGCCCGGCGAGACTTGAACTCGCACGTCCTTACGGACAACAGATTTTAAGTCTGTTTCCATAATAATATACCATTGATTTAATTAACTAATTTTATTTTTTATGAAAAATTGTGTAAGTTTCTGTGCAAGTGTGTAAGACTTGTGTAAGTCAAAATCTGATGCACCTGTGTTCTTTCACAAAGCATTTCACAGCCTAAGTATTAAAGATTTTGCTCTCCGGATATAGACTTAAATTATGTTTGTGTTAAATTGTTGTGGATGAAGCAGTTCTTATTACTATTCACATTATGCGCTTTCTTTGCAGCTAGTTGGGCTGATGTTGCCCATGCAGTCGCAGAGGGTTCAGCTTGTGTGCATCACGAAACTGAAATGCTTGATGTGGAACAAGACTGCGATGAGGCGACAAATCAAGATCAAATTGATGTTGAGCCATGTCAGGATTGTCACTGTTGTCACACACATGTCGTGACAAAGGCTATTCCTCATACTTTTGCAGCTTTCGAATACAAGACCGCTGTAACACTTGAACTAAGTCAGGTTCTCTATTCCCGTACACCTTCCCCTCTGTATCGACCACCAATAGCTTAAGTTTGCAGGCGTAGTGCGCCTGCTTTTTTGAATGCGCTCTTTTGGAGCGCAAAGTTTTTATTTGTCCGAAATCAGAGGAAATGAATGATGATTAAAGGAAAATACGCAGTCATTGCGTTTGCAGGTGCGTTGTTGCTCTTCACGCAAGCACACGCTCAGAATGTCTTGACGCTGGAACAGGCTTACAGAAATGTTCTCAATCAAAATCCAGAAGTGCGCAGTTATGAAGCGCGCGTTCTGGCGGCTGAAGGGCACAGGGTTCAGGAATCTCTTATGCCTAATCCCCAAGCGATTTTTGAAGCCGAAAATATTGCAGGAGAAAGTCCGCGCAACGGACTAGACGCGGCAGAGTATACGCTGGGTTTTGAACAGCAAATTGAAGTCGCAGGTAAACGGTCCAAACGCGAACATGTAGCCTCTGTAAAAAAGATGCAGGCTACACAGCAAGCGTTAGCGGGCATTCAAACTAAGTTGGCACAAACCAAGGCTGCTTATATGCGAGTCGCAATTGCGCAGGAACGTCTTGCTCTTGCTGATAGACGCATGGCTTTGGCAGATAAGACACACACTACTGTAAAAAGGCGGATTAACGCGGCCAAAGCGGCTGAAATTCAGCATACTAAGGCAGACATTGAGGTATCTGCAGCGGAAGTAGAACAACGCAAAGCGACAAAAGAATTGGAGATTGCGCGAACCGAACTCGCCAACCTGATGGGTATGAGCACACTGGAAAGTGATGTCTCCGCAGATTTAACTGATTTACCCAAAGTGCCTGAACGCGAGGTTATGCTGGAAGCATTGAAAGACACGCCCTTGATCCAGTTAAGCCAACTCGCGGTCATGCGGGAAAGCTCCGCTCTTGGTTTGGCCAAAGCAAATGCAGTAGCTGACCCGACCTTTGGTTTAGGAGTGCGCCGTTTCAACGAAGATGACGGTACGGCTTTTCTTGCCAGTGTCTCAATGCCAATTACGCTTTTTGACCGCAATCAGGGGCGGATTGCTGAAGCGAAAGCCAATCTCTTAGCCGCTGAATCCGATCAGCAAGCCCAGCGGCTTAATCTTGAGCGAGAAGCTGAGGCGTTGTTGCAGGCTCTTATAAGCGCACAAGAGGAAGTCATGGCGTATCAAGAAGGATTATTGCCTTCGGCTCAAAAAGCATATCGTCAAGCAGGAGTGGGTTTTGATCGTGGAGCGTTTTCGTTTCTCGATCTGTTAGATGCACAACGTACCCTGTTCGAGGTGCAGGAAAGCCACCTTGAGGCTTTAGAATCATTCCATGAAACCAAATCAAAAATTGACATGCTGACCGGGGAATACGCGCCAGTTGCGGCCTCAGTTTTTAACACCAATGAAAAGGAATAAATTATGAAACAGAACGTATTTATATTTTTAATGGCGCTGGCTCTTTTGTCATGGCCTGTACAAAATACTTCGGCACAAGATCATGGCGATCATGCACATGAGGAAAACCATGTGCAGCACGACGAAGCCAAAGGCCACGGCCATGATGATGGACATGAGCATAACGATCATGGCGAAGAAATGGATGGTCACGATGAACACGGTCACGCCGACCATAAAGATGAGGATGCCCATGACGACCATGGGCACAAACATAGTGATAATCACGATGAAACCGATGGCGATGATCATAGCCATGACCACGCCGAGGATGAAGACTCACATGATGCCCATGG
>CAZLTT010000093.1:0-7746 GCA_964562515.1 uncultured Micavibrio sp. | reverse complement strand
AGTTGCCACGGCGTAAAAATGAAACTGTCATGAATACCGAGCACACGCTTCACCGCTTCGACACAACTGAAAACGCCGAGCGGTGCAGCTTTTTCCGAGCGTGATATTTGGGCAGGAATGACAATGTGCCCGCGACCACACATCCAGCGCGGCAGATCGAAGTCAGAAGCGACGTGATGAACATTCACATCGGTGTAGTTGGACAAGGGATCGACGGTAATCCAGCGCTCCCCGTCATTGAGCAGTACCGCGCAATGGCGGAAGCCGGGGCGTAAAAGTTTGAGCCATGGCAAATCGGCCTGTCCGCTAAAGACGACCCATGCCCGCGTATTTGTTGCTGTCTTTGTAATCGTGTTCATTCTGCTGCTATCCCTTCTTCAAATGGAAAATCCATATTGGCGTTTTCGTAAATGATGGCCTCCTGCGCCCAGTTCTCGTGAACCGTGCGCTGCGTTTCGATGATTCCTTTTTTCTCAAGAACCACGCCGATCCTTTCCAATGCTTCATTCCAGAGCTGAAAAGCGCGCTGTTCTTTGGAGCGGTAAGGGTCAGGCGGCAGATGACGACGACCGTAGTGACGGAGAACGAGCAGGTGGTCACGAACCAGTCGGCGGGTGCGGTACAAACGATCCAGAACTTTCAGGATATCCAGAGGTTCACAAGGACGCGGATATAATGCCGTTCCTGCTGAAAATCGTGCGCCATCGGTTTTGGCCGCTTGTGCGGCTACAAACCAGAACCACGCCTCCTCAGCATCCTTGAAAGGCACTGTATTCAATGTCTTTCCGCCTTTTCGATCGATTGTGTCTATTGTCATTTTTGCGAGGCCCTCCAAAATTCAGATATATTTGTTCCCTTTATGTTCTCATTTGTGATATATATTTTAGACCAAGTCAAGGATTAAATAAGATTTTATTCCTATTTATTTTTTGCGCCTATAATGGGACTATCCTCCTATGCTGACTCACGATGATATTTGGCTAGCGATTGATAGACTGGCTAAGGCTTTTGGATACTCGCCGTCGGGCCTCGCCAGGCAGGCGGGACTGGACCCGACTTCATTTAACAAGAGCAAACGACACAGCCCGGAAGGCAAACCCCGTTGGCCGTCGACGGAAAGCGTTTCCAAAATCCTTGCCGTGACCGGCGCAACCATGAACGAGTTTATTTCTTTAATTGACCATGAGAACGACAGAGGACCCGCACGCACCATGAAGACCGAAGATATCGCATTAGAAACCGCCCGCATTTTGCTCAACACCGAATCTGTTTTGTTCAATGCGCGCGATCCGTTCACTCTGAAATCCGGTCGTAAAAGTCCCGTTTATATTGATTGCCGTCGTTTGATTTCATTTGTGAAAGAACGTGCCTTCCTGATGGATGCGGCTGCGCACATTCTGTCTTCCGAAGTCGGCGCGGAGAATATCGATGTTGTCGCAGGTGGTGAGACAGCCGGTATTCCTTATGGCGCCTTCGTTGCCGAACGCCTCGAAAAGCCGATGATCTATGTCCGTAAAGAGCCAAAAGGCTATGGCCGCATGGCACAGATCGAAGGTAACCTGCCCGAAGGTGACAAACCGAATGTTGTGTTGGTCGAAGATTTACAGACCGATGGCGGCAGTAAAAAGATTTTCATTGATGCTTTGCGCGATGCGGGCTGCGAAGTCGAACATGCGTTCGTTGTGTTCCATTACGGTATCTTCGAGAAGAGCAAACAGAACATGAAAGAGATGGGCATCAACCTGCACGCGCTTGCGACATGGTGGGATGTTCTGGAGTTAGCGAAACAGGAAAGCTATTTCGATGCGGAAACCCTGTCTTCCGTTGAATCATTCCTGACATCACCCGACACATGGTCGGCGAAAGGGGATGCGGCATGAAGCTCGGATTCTTTGCCGGACGAAAGCCCAGAGCGCAAAAGGCGCTTGAAGAGCTGACCAGTAAATACGGCAAAACAAAGCCAGAAGAAGCCGATACAATTGTTGTTCTAGGCGGCGACGGGACAATGTTGCGCGCTCTGCACGCTTTTGCAGACTACCAAGCGCCTCTTTACGGCTTGAATCTCGGTACGTTAGGGTTTTTGCTCAACAAAAAATATGAAGACGATCTGCATGAGCGCATTGAAAATGCCAAGCGCTATACGATACGCCCGCTGATCATGGAAGCCATCGATAAAGAAGGCAAAAAGTTCAAAGAGCTCGCGTTCAACGAAGTCTCGCTTTTGCGGGAAACACACAATTCCGCAAAAATTAAAATCAGCGTCAACGGTGAAGTCCGTATGAAAGAGCTGGTTTGCGACGGCGTTCTCGTTTCCACCCCTGTAGGAAGCACCGCCTACAACTCTTCGGCGGGCGGACAGATCCTTCCTCTCGAAGCGAACCTGTTAGCGATGACGCCGATATCCGCATTCCGTCCTCGTCGTTGGCCCGGAGCCCTGCTGAGCAATAAGTCGAAAATTCACATTGAAGTTCTCCACCCCGTGGAGCGTCCCGTCAGTGCAACCGCAGACTCCAAGGAAGCGCGCGACGTAAAGGAAGTGAAAATCAGGGAATCTAAAAAAATATCCAAAGCACTGCTTTTCGATCCTGAAAACTCACTTCAGGAACGTGTCTTCAAAGAACAGTTCTTTAACTAGGTTTAAGCTTTACGCGGCTTTGGCTTCACGTCACGGAGCTTGCGCTCTCTGGCGAGTTCATTTTCGATCTGATCCAAAGTCTCAGCCAGTTGTTCATTGACGTTTCCGCCCTTCACAATACCGCCCGCGGGGATCAACCCTAAGCGTTCTGCGATATACTCGTAGCCTTCAACCAGGTCACCAAGGTCAAAACGGAAACGGTCTTTATCCAGCTTTTCGCCTGTCTTTGCGTCCCACAGACGACAGTTATCGGGAGACACTTCGTCCGCAAGCACGAGGTAGACCTCGCCATGCTCACCGAAGATACGGCCAAATTCGAGTTTGAAATCAACCAGACGCAATCCAATACCGGCAAACAAACCGTTAAGGTAGTCATTCACGCGCCAAGCCATGCTGTAGATTTCTTCCAGCTCATAAGGGTCTGCCCAACCGAAGCTCAGGATATGTTCTTCACTGATCAGCGGATCGCCAAGTTCGTCTTTCTTGTAATAATACTCGACGAGCGGGCGGTGCATGATGGAGCCTTCCTCTACTCCCAAACGCTTGCACAAAGAGCCGGCGGCGACGTTGCGAACAACAACTTCGAGAGGGATGATCTCTACACGGCGAACCAATTGCTCGCGCATATTAATCTGCTTAATAAAATGTGTCGGGATGCCGATGCTTTCGATTTTCGTCATCAAATGCGCGGAAATACGGTTATTCAAAACCCCTTTACCGGCAATGTTGTCTTTCTTTTCCGCGTTAAAGGCCGTCGCATCGTCCTTGAAATACTGAATCACAGTATTCTGATCCGGTCCTTCGTATAAAATTTTGGCTTTTCCTTCGTAAATTTTCTTTCGACGCGCCATTATTTCCTATCCTTATTCAGCATTTTGAGGCAGCATTAGTATATCATCCGATAAGGGATAACAATGGATATTACGCTATTCGGGTGCTACAAACCAAGGGAAGAATCGTTAAAACGCTTAGACCAAGAGGCTGGATATGAACCAATTTAAAGACCGTGAAAATGCTTTTGAAAAGAAATACGCCCATGAGGAAGAACTGGACTTCGCCGTAGAGGCCCGATGTTCCAAGCTTTTCGGGTTATGGGTAGCCGAACAAATCGGTCTTTCCGGCGCCGAAGCCGATGCCTATGCAATGGAAGTCGTTGAGTCCAATCTCGAAGAGCCGGGTTTCGAAGACGTCTTGCGTAAAGTGAACGCGGACCTTGATGAAAAGCAGATTGAAATCGAGGATGAAGCGCTACGCATGGAGCTTGATCGCGCACTTATCGAAGCCAAAAAGCAGCTCGCCAATAACTAGAAGCTGCGCCTTTCGAATAAACAAAAGCCTCGACATGCATCGAGGCTTTTTTATTCTGTGCTCCTGATCTAGCCGCCAGGATTTCTCGTCCCGTTCAACCCACCTTACGGTTTTTTATTGGTCGTTGATTAAGTTCTAGTTAAATCTTGCGGTGCAGAAAGACAAGAAAAAAATATAAGTATTTTATATATTTAGCTAAAATCACTTAATCATATATAACAATACAGAAATATTAGCATTTTATTGTAAACCACCTTTGCGCGCTTCAACATGCGCGCCGCCTCACGCAACGGTTTTCTGAATTTGACTTGATCTCGGACTTAAATCATCCTAAATCCAATGCATTGGAAAAATTAGATAGGGTAGCGAATTATGGCCATGGATGCCGAAACCATCAAAACACTGATTCAGGATTCCATTCCCGATGCCGAGGTCCGAATCGAAGATCTCCGCGGTGATGGCGAACATTACGCAGCCTATATCTCTGCCCCGTCCTTTAAAGACAAATCACGCGTGCAGCAGCATCAAATGGTGTATGCGGCTCTGGAAGGACGAATGGGCAACGAGCTTCACGCACTCGCCATTCAAACATCCGCCCCTAAAGAATAAATCACGAAGGACCACAGATCATGCAAAACGTCGTTTTTGAACGTATACAATCCGAATTAGATAACCACGATGTCGTCTTGTTTATGAAAGGCGATGCCGCATTTCCGCAGTGCGGGTTCTCCTCGCTTGTCGTACAGGTGCTTTCACAGATGAATGTGCCGTTTAAAGATATTAATGTTCTGGAAGATAACGATCTTCGCGAAGGCATTAAGGAATTCACCAAATGGCCAACAATTCCACAGCTCTACGTAAAGGGTGAGTTTGTCGGCGGTTGTGACATCGTTCGTGAAATGTATGAAACGGGCGAGTTGCAGCAACATTTCGACGACAAGGGCGTGAAAGCCGCTTAACGACTGACTTTCGAGTGTTGGTGAATACTGCACGACATCATCAGTCCAAACCCGATCATCACCGCCATCATTGACGTACCGCCATATGAAATGAGCGGCAACGGCGCGCCAACGACCGGAATCAGCCCCATCACCATCGCGATATTGATAAACACATAAAGCGATAAATTCACGGTCAGCCCCAACGCCAGATAACGCATATAGTTCTGGCGTGCGCGCACCGCGATCCATAAGCCATACATAAAGACGAGCGCAAACAGGCCAAGCACGAGCAGGCCGCCAAGCAAGCCGAACTCCTCCGCCCACAGAGTGAAAATAAAGTCCGTTTGTTTTTCAGGCAGGAAGTTAAGACGGCTTTGCGTGCCTTCCAAGAACCCCTTACCTTCCAGACCGCCTGAACCCAGCGCGATCTTCGATTGGGTAATGTGATATCCCGCCCCCAACGGGTCGCGCTCCGGTTCTAAAAACGTCAATACGCGTTGTTTTTGGTAATCATGCAAAAAGAAATTCCACGCAATTGGTATCAAAGCCGCTACACCAACTGCGCCACCGATGTAAAGCCAGATTGAGGCACCGGCCATAAAGAACATGGCAGCACCGGCCATAATAATCATCAATGACGTCCCGAGATCCGGCTGAAGCAACACCAATCCGACTGGCGCGAGTACAAGCCCGAGCGGAATGACCAGAAATGTGATCCGGCGCATATCGTCAAGCGTGGCGGTGTGAAAGTATCGCGCAAGCGCCATCACAACCACAATTTTCATCAGCTCGGATGGCTGAATCTTGATAAAGCCGAGGTCAATCCATCTCTGCGCGCCCATACCGACATGCCCCATGATCTCCACGACCAGAAGCAGCAAAAGCCCCAGAGAATAAAGCGGCCATGTAAAGCGGTACCACCATTTTATATCGATCATTGCAATGATGATCATACCGACAGAAACAACGGCAAAACGTGCCATTTGCTTCGACGCCCATGGCGACAAAGAACCGCCCGCAGCGGAATACAGCGCGGCAAACCCGACGCAGGCAATCGCGGTAATCAGAATAAACAGCAGCCAGTTCATATGTTTGAACTTTTCGAACAGGCTTTGTTCATGGTGAAGACTTATTCCGCTCATAGTGACGTTTGCTCCGCCTTGGCTTCTCGGACTGCATGTTCGGCAGCCTCATATAAAGGTGTTTTTGCAGGATCGCGTTTTTGCACCTCGAGTAACAGATCACGGGCAATCGGCGCCGCCGTTCTTGACCCGCCGATACCGTGCTCGACAACAACGGAACAAATATATTTAGGGTTTTTCATCGGTGCATAGCCAACAAACAGAGCGTGGTGACGGCTTTTCCATTGCAGCTCTTCGTTCTTAACGCCCGACAAACGTTGCTGCATGGTAATCCTTTGCACCTGCCCCGTTCCTGTTTTTCCGCCGTACACATATTCCGATTCCGCGATACGCGACCCGAAGGCCGTTCCGTTCTTTGTGTTCACGACGCGGTCCATGCCGTCCTTAACGATCTTCATATGCGCCTTGTTGACATTCATTTTTGGCCAACCACCTTGCGGGGGTTTATTGCCCCATAAATCACCGCCCGTTATCCATGGCTCAACCGCGTAGCCGCCATTCACGAGACGGGCAGTCATCACGGCAAGTTGCAACGGCGTCGCCTGCACATATCCCTGACCGATACTGGCGACAATCGTTTCACCCGGTTGCCATTTCTCGCCCAACTGGCCGTACTTCCAGTCTTTTGTCGGAACAAGCCCTGCGCGCTCTTCGGCCAATTCGAAACCATATTTCTGGCCGAGCCCAAACAACTTTGAAAACTCGGCGATCTTATCGATGCCTAATTCCGTCGCCATTTCATAAAAATAGCAGTCACAGGAAACCTGCAGCGCTTTGCGCGCATCAACCCAACCATGGCCACCGCGCTTCCAACAGTGGAAACGGTCACGGCCATAATCAAAATGCCCTTTGCACAACACCGTGCTTCGGCTATTCACAACACCCTCACCTAATCCGGCCAGCAACGTTATCATCTTAAAGGTCGAGGCCGGCGGGTATTGACCGGAAACGGCCTTGTTCACGAACGGTTTGGCCGGATTAGAATCCAACTCCAACATCTGGGCGGCAGAAATACCGCTTGTGAAAATATTCGGATCAAAGGCAGGATGAGACGCCAAAGCATAGACTGCGCCCGTTTCCGCATCCATCACGACGGCTGATGCGCTTTTTTGTTCGGCCAGACGGTTTTGCGTGAAGCGTTGCAGCTCTCCGTCGATAGTTAGGACAACGCGCTTGCCATGCTGACTCTCGGTTTTGCGAAGTTCGCGGACCTCACGGCCAACAACATTCACCTCTACATCTGCGCGCCCCGCTTCACCGCGCATATCCAAATCAAAGCGCTTTTCTATGCCGGTTTTGCCAATTTTAAATCCGGGAAGACTAAGAAGCGGGTCATTGCCGACCTCGCTTTTATCAACTGCCGCGACGTAACCAATTAAATGTGCCGTCGCTTCGCCATAGGGGTAGCTGCGGCGCTCACCGATATCGATATTCAAGCCCGGCAAGTCGGGGATATTGACCTCGACCTTGGCGACCTCCTCCCATGTCAGCTCATCACGAATTTCGATCGGAACGAAACGCGCCGTCTTTTTGGACTGCTTGAGAACGCGTTCAATATCGTCTTCTGAGACATCGATCGTTTTTTGCAAACTGCGCAGCGATGCTTCAATGTTATCGGCCTGTTCAGGGATAATCAAAGCGCGGAAATTCTGCGCGTTCACAGCGAGCGGCACGCCGTAACGGTCAACAATCTGCCCGCGTTCGGGTGCTAAAACTTTCA
>CAZLTT010000092.1:5142-7931 GCA_964562515.1 uncultured Micavibrio sp. | reverse complement strand
TTTTACCGTCATCATTAATGCTCGGAGTAACGACCTTTATTACAACCGACATTGCTTCGGTGCCGTTGTTGTGGATTATGCCGCTCGCACTTTATGTCAGCACCTTCATCTTTGTTTTTGCCAGAAAGCCGATCTTTTCAGAGAAGTTTTTAACGCACGCTTTTTCAGTGCTTCTGATTGTCATGATGGGGCAAATTCTAGGTACATATTTTGGTGTAACCAATCCATTCCTGATGATTGCCTTACATTTGGTTATATTCTTTGTGGCGGCCATGCTGTGCCATACGGCGCTTGCCAACGCGCGGCCTTCGGCTGACCGTCTTACTGAATTTTATCTCATCATGTCGATCGGTGGTGCGCTTGGCGGTGTCTTTAACGCGATCATCGCGCCTCAGTTGCTGGTTATCCCGATTGAATATGTGCTGATCCTTATCTTGTGTATCTTCGTTCGATACAACTATGCGCCGGAGCAAAACCTCAAATCATCTATCGAAAGACTTGCTGCTGCATGCAAGACCTCCGGTCTGGATGTCATGTTTAAGCCAAAAAGCTTTTACCTGATTATCGTTGCGATTGTCGGCGTGTTTGCTTTTGGGATCCCTAGCGCGACTCTGTTAAAGTTGTCAGCGTTACTCTTGATTTTCCCGTTACTGATGCTGTCGAAAGACCGTTGGTTATTTGCTGTTGCTATGACGTACCTCTTGGCGTTCTTCCCTCTCGGGTTTGAATGGGGGCAGCATAACTTCACCAATACGATACATAGAGACCGCAACTTCTTTGGCGTTATCAAGGTCGTTAACACAACCAACAGCGAACGTATTTTGCTGCACGGGACAACGAACCATGGTTCGCAGGCACTCGAAGAGCGTTTCAAACTTACCCCGCTTTCGTATTACAGTGAGAACAGCCCGCTCAATAGCCTGTTTGATTACTATGATGAAAAATCGGGACCGCAGAACATTAGCGTAATCGGCTTGGGTATTGGTGTGACGGCCTGCTTCCAAAAAGAAGAGCGAAGCTTTGATTTTTACGAGATCGACAAAGACGTCGCCGACATCGCCGAAAACCCAGACTACTTCACATTTTTGTCTGATTGCGGCAGCCCTTACGAAATCATTTTGGGTGATGGTCGATTGAAAATCGAAGAAAAGCCTGACGGCATTTACGACGTGATCGTCGCTGATGCCTTCAGTTCAGATAACATTCCCGTACATATCATGACGCAGGAAGCAATCGAGACTTACATTTCAAAGCTGAAGGATGATGGGGCCGTCGTCTTTAACATTTCGAACAACTATATCGACCTCGAACCTGTCATGACCGAAACGGCCGAAGCTATCGGCATTAAAGCGCTCGGGCATATTTCAGAAGGCGGTACTCTTAAAGATACGGATATTGATTTCTACCCTGCGCATTGGTTTGTGATGACCCGCAACGAAGCTTTGATCGAATATCTGGAAGGTCTGGGATGGTCGGAAGGTATCAAGCGTGATGGCGTAAAAGCTTGGAGCGATCAATATTCCAACATCATCAGTGTTCTGAATAATGTAACAGCATATAAACGCTATAACCTGAACGACCAAAAGGCGAAGGAAGCGAAAGCTACTGATGGCGAAGACGAGGCTGAAAGCGTCGAAGACGAATCCGAAGATAGTATTGCCGTAGAACCCGCTGAGGAAGTTGAGACAGAGTCGCCGGACAGTATTGCAGTTGAACTTCCCGAGTAAGTTAGGCGCTTACTTCGTTGCCTTAAATTCAATATCCGGGTGTTTGTCCTGCGCATCGTCCAGATGCCATGCGTTTCTAGCGAGGAATACCGGATCCCCGTCATGGTCATTCGCAATCGCGCTTTGGTTATTATCCGTGAAGTTTTTCAATTTCTGCGCATCGCCTGATACCCAACGTGCCGTGTAAAGCTCGGTTTGTTCAAACTTCACAGGGATCTCATATTCAGTACGAATACGGTCGCGCAGCACATCAAACTGCAAAGAGCCAACGACGCCAACGATCCAGTCCGCCTGCATGATCGGCTTGAACACACGCGCAGCGCCCTCTTCGGCCAATTGCTCAAGCGCCTTTCCGAGGTGCTTCGCTTTTAAAGGATCTTCGGGGCGTGCACGCTGCATTAGTTCGGGAGCGAAGGACGGAATATCGGTAAAGACGAGGTCTTCCCCTTCCGTCAAAGCATCGCCAATGCGCAAACCGCCATAGTTCGGCAAGCCGATAATGTCGCCGGGATATGCTTCTTCCGCCATTTCACGGTCCTGCGCGAGGAAAAGCTGCGGTGAGTGAATAACTTGTGTCTTACCGCTGCGGACATGCTTAAGCTTCATGCCGCGCTTAAATTTTCCTGAACAGATGCGGGCAAAGGCCATACGGTCGCGGTGTTTCGGGTCCATATTTGCCTGAATTTTGAAAACAAAGGCTGTGACCTTGGTTTCTGTCGGCTCTATGAGGCGGCTTTCGGTTTTTTGCGGGCGCGGATACGGCGCATATTTGCCGATACCATGCAGCATTTCACGAACGCCGAAGTTGTTTACGGCCGAGCCGAAAAATACAGGGGTCATCGTACCGTCCAAAAATGCCTGCTCGTCAAATTCAGGACAGAGGCCGCGGACCATTTCGACGTCTTCACGTAGTTTGGTCAGCTCTGTTTCATTCAAAAATTCGGACAGTTTCGGGTCATCAAGGCCATCAACCTTGATGCCCTCTTCCAGTTTCTCCCCCTTACTGCGACCAAACAGCACGAGTTGGTCATTCATCAGGTCGTAGCACCCCTTAAAGTCACG
>CAZLTT010000092.1:0-5042 GCA_964562515.1 uncultured Micavibrio sp. | reverse complement strand
ATGCCGTTATTGTGAAACGTCATGACGGATGACGCGACAGAGATACCACGCTCCTGCTCAACCTTCATCCAGTCGGAGCGTGCACGACGACGTTCACCCTTCGCTTTCACCGCACCGGCAGCTTCAATCGCGCCCCCGAAAAGCAACAGCTTTTCCGTCAGCGTGGTTTTACCCGCATCGGGGTGCGAAATAATGGCGAAGGTTCGCCGTTTTTCAACGATCTCTTGTAACATCGGGAGGGTTATAGCGGCTTTATGATGATTTGATCAATATCAATAAAGTCAGGGCTTAGATCATCAAGGATAAGCGCCTCTTCCGCAGGTACATCAAACGTGATGGAATTTCCGTCAACGACAGGTTCGATATTGGCCTTCATGACCGTTTCATCATAGGGTTTGACCAGTGTCAGCGTTACACGTGCAGGGTCGGTAAAGAAGATGCGGCGCTTAACCGTTTCGCCATGCTTTTGTCCGATATAATTCAAATAAGGTGTAAGCTGAATTTCGCTGGTTGCATCAGACACGTCCTCGGACTGTCCATCGACTTCACCCAGAACAAGGTCTTCTCCCTGATATACAGGTGCGGCAATATTAATATGAACAGGTTCGCCCGGAGGAGCCATCATCACGTGAGCAAACTCTTTGTAAAAGCTAATGTCCGCATCAGCATCTAACGGCTTAAATACAAGATTATAATCACGACCACCGGAAATCAAAAAGCGCGCAGCATACGGCCCTAACAATACCTGATCATCATAAACAGGAATTACGCCATTATAAGGATCGAGGTGTTTGAAACTTTCGTCTTCCGCTTTTACGACAACAATCAATTTCTCCCCTTGCGGCGAGATGACGGACCATTTTTCCGCTGAAAACCCTTCTTCGCCCAGCTTTTCAACGAGCGCGTTTACAGCCTCTTCCTCGCTGCCGCCTTTATGCTCGAGATATACAGATTGTGTGACTTCCTTAAGCTGCTGGCTCAGTGGATCTTTGAGCTTTGACTGTTGCTCAGCAAGCCTCTCTGCCTCTTCCTCCGCTTTTACTGCGGCAAATTCCTCATCGAATGCAGCATCTTCGGTTTGCTCTTCGTTCACGGTTGGCAAAATATCTTTATTCTGGCTGAAATAATATGCGCCAACAGCAACAGCTGCGATAATAAGAACAAGTGTAAGAATTCCGTTATTTTTCATCCCGATAGCTTAGCTCTCTTCGAATGGGTTTACTAGTCCCTCGTCTTCAATTTCTAACACCCATAAATCAGGGTCTCTGCTTATTGCGCGCTGAATATACTCATCGGCCTTCTTTTCCTCGACCTGTTCTTCCTCTAGCGCCGGAACCCATGAGAGCTTATCCTCCATGAAATCACGCTCCTGTAAAAGCAGGCGGACCTGCCCCTTCAGCCCGTTGATTTTCAGAAGAAGAAGACCGGAGGCATGATTGCCTTTTTGGATGAAGTAGAACGGCACGGCATCGCGCGTCATAACAGACAGATGCGCATCAACCCATAATGCTGTCGGCAAACGGTCGCCGGACATGGTTTAGTGAACGTGCTCTGCTGCAATCCAACGCTCGACCGTTAAATTGGCAGCATCAGGAGAGTCTTCGGGATGGTGATAGCGATAAACACGCTGCGCCGCCTGTAAGGCAACAAAGTGCGGTTCATCACTCATGGATTTGTAGGTACGCATAACTGCACCGTAGCAACGGCAGTCTGCGGGCTTCCGAACGTTTTTTTCGGTTGGCAAATTACAAGACATACTCAAACAACTTTATTTTTTGATTTTCTTTCCATACAGCTCGAGACGGTGATCAACCAACTCATAGCCCAGGTCTTTCGCGATCTTCTCTTTCAGCTTCTCAAGCTCATCATTTTGAAACTCGATCACCTCTCCTGATTCCAGATCAACCAAATGGTGATGGTGGTCCCAATTTACTTCGTAACGGGAATAGCCTTCCTGAAATTCATGGCGAATGACCAAGTCCAGTTCATCGAGCAGGTTCAGGGTACGGTAAACGGTCGCAATGCTAATCGAGGAGTCGATATCCTTCGCACGTTCGTAAACATCTTCGACAGAAGGGTGGTCTTCGGAGCTATCGAGAACCTGAAGGATGACCTTACGCTGTCCTGTCATTTTCAAACCTGCAGCAGCGCATTTACTTTCCAAATCTGACATGGGAACCTCTTAAATTCTTAAATGTAGAAAGTACGTTACTGCGAGAAGTCGCCGAGGGCAAGTATCAGTGTATTTCTTCGGATATAACTTCGGCGTTTACCATCGGTTCTTTACGCGGAATGATGCGGTATGACGGGAAATTCACATATACGGTCGTACCCTTGCCCAACTCAGAATCCAGCCTGAGCGTGCCGTCGTGAAGATCGACCATTGCCTTAGCCAACGGCAATCCCAGCCCTGTACCCTGATACATGGCGTTTTCAGCACGATCCGTGACCTGCCCGAACGGTTCCATCGCTTGTTGGATTTTATCTTTCGGAATGCCGACGCCCTCGTCCGTGACCTTAATCTGCAAACGTCCATCATCCAGAACATATGCCGAGACGTTAACTTCGTCGCCGCCTTTGGAAAATTTCACAGCGTTGGTCACTAGGTTAATCAACACCTGTCGAACCAAGCGCCCATCCCCTTGCATATTCGGCAAGTTTTCCGCGACTTCGGTTTTCAGGGACACATCGCTGCCAAAGGCCCGTGAGCCCATCATCCGCATCACAGAAGCAAGCAATTCCTGTAGCCTGATCTCGCCTTCATCCATTTCAATGCGGCCTGCTTCGATTTTGGACATATCGAGGACTTCGTTGATGATCTCCAACAAATGCTGCGCGCTTCCGTGTACATCATTCAGATATTCCAAATATTTATCATGCCCCAGCGGCCCGAATGTCTCTTTAATCATCATCTCCGAAAAGCCGATAATTGCGTTCATCGGTGTGCGGAGCTCATGGCTCATATTCGCAAGGAATACCGACTTCGCACGGTTGGCTGCATCGGCCTGATCTTTCGCCATGCGCAAGGATTGTTCCATTTGCTTACGCAATGTGATGTCCATGATGGTCGTGACCTGAAAGCGGCGTTTCTGGCTGAGTTCCAACGTCGCCGTTGTAAACAGGGCGTTTGCGACGCTTCCATCTTTTCGGATCAGCTTCATCTCGCCTGATGACCGTATACCGGAGCGGATAAACTCCTCGTGGTTTCGCTTTGCAAGCTCGCGTTCATCGGGCGTGGTCAGGCCAACGAACTCGGCATTAATCAATTCATCCCGAGACCATCCAAATGTGCGGATAAAGCTGTCGTTCACACGAACGATGCGGCCGTTAAAGTCCGTCACGATAATTCCAACCTCACTCACCTCAAAGATCGAGGTCAGAAGCAAGATCGCATCGTCACGCTCTCGTTGTACAATCGACTGGTCGGCCACATCCAGCTGCGCGATAACATCCAGATATTCCGTTTCGCCTTTATCGTTTTTGACGGGACTGATGTAGAAACCGTAGACGCGCACCTTGCCCGGAACACCGGGAAGCGCAGAAATAGTCACTGAACGCTCTTTTGACAGGCACACCTCGAAGGACTGTTCAAAGTGTAAAGCGTTTTCAGCATCCATGAAGTCGCTTACGTATTTATCGACTACCTGCTCTTTGCTTAAATCAAAATAGCCGAGGATAAGCTTGTTCGCGGCGACAACTTCATATTGCTCGCCTTTTTTCTTGTCAGTCGCTTTTTTGACAACAAACCGAGGGATTTGCATATCATCAAAAAACGTTTCAAACATCGCTTTAGATTTCGCCATCTAGGGTGGCCCTGTTCTTCCTGTCCGAATTATTCTTTTGCTTCTTTGCCGTCAGTTTTCATGAACCGTTCCAGCGGACTCATTTCCTGATAAGCCAAGACAGAGCCATCGTCTTTGATTTGTTTATCCAGATCAACATACAGATTATCGATCAAATCATCGACATCATCCCCGGGCAAAGGAGCGGCAACACAGCATGAAAGCGTCACCAGCTTTTCTTCTTCGCCTAACTTTACCTTCATATCCGACGCTTCCATAAGGTCACGGAGTCTTTCCAGACCTTTTTGACCACCGACCAAATCGGATTGCTTCAAGCACATAATAAAGTGGTCGCGGCTAACACGGAACGCTTCGTCATATGAGCGCAAACTTTGCAGCACGAGCCTTGAAACCTCTTTAATGACGTCCTCTGCCTCTTCCTTACCAACGCTCTTACTGATGGCCTCAAAGTTATCGATACGCGCCAGGCCGAGACAGAACGGGAACCCTTCGCGTGATAAACGCTCCATTTCGACCGCTAGATCTCTATCCATAACGGCCAAATTTTTAAGCCCCGTCATCACATCCATACCCCATTGCTCCAGCAACACGGACTGACAGAACGAATTCATTTCGTTCATGAATAGAACATATTCCGACAAGAACGTTTCCAGTTGTTTTTCAGCATCCTGATTTACGACGCTCGACATGCTGGCAAGGACCTGATGTTTTTGTTTCAGGGTTTCTGCTTGGGCGGTGTAACGCCCGTCATGATCGATGTTTTTCAAGGACAGTTTATCCAACCACTCAATTAGCTTAACCGGAGAATCAGGTTTTGCCGCCCCCAAAAGCAGGCTTTTAACAACGGCGGTATGCCAGTTTGTATATTCTTCAAGGAATTCGCCAAGGGTGCTGAGTTTCGAGTCGAGTGTGTACTTAATTGCCATGATGATCCAATTTACCGTTACTCTATGACTATACCTTAAACATTAAGAAAAAGTCAGTAAAAAGGCTTTAAAAAACAAGCCTTAAGGCAATAAATTAGTGTCCGAGCCATTCTTTTTCCAGCTCATCAAGCGTTCCTGCTTTGATGGCTACGCGCACTTCCCGCATCAGGCGGTTGATCGTGGCGACGTTATGCTGCGCCAGAAGCTGCATACCGAGTATCTCGCCCGCTTTGAATAAATGGTGGATATAGGCTTTTGAATATTCCGTCGATGCCGGTACACCATTCGCCTCATCTAATGGTGTTTCGTCCTC
>CAZLTT010000091.1:0-7951 GCA_964562515.1 uncultured Micavibrio sp. | reverse complement strand
GGGTGGGGCGCGCGGTTTGCATCGCCTGCGGTTGCCGATATCAACGTGAACTTCACGCACGGTTTATTATCTTCCTTGTTATTGAAGACAGGCGTGTTCGGCATGTTACTGGGGGCGGCATATATAATGACATTGCTCGGCAGCCTGAAGCCCTATTTAAAAACCCACATTGTTGTGGTTTTTGCGATTGCCGCGCCGATAGCGATTGATGTGTTTTTATATGCCAGTTTTAAATCGTTAGATTTCGGTCTGGTTCTTGCTCTGATCCCCGCTCTGTTGTATGCAAAAGGGAAACATCACCCATGCAAAATGCTTAACTAAGAGGCTTTCTCCGACCATGCGCCGGCCAACCGTTCTGTTCCTCAATCGTGTTTATCCGCCATCGCGCGGTGCGTCGGGCAGGGTGCTTCGTGATCTGGCGCGAAGTATGGCGCGTGAAGGGTGGCAAGTTACGGTCATAACAACAGGGCCGAGAACAATTTCCGAACGCGACGGCGCTGTGCGTGTCATTCGTATTAAGAGCAGAGGCAAGCCGCGCGGCGGGCTCGGATATCTTTGGGTCTGGGCGAGATTGTTGATCGAGGCGTTGAAATTGCCTAAGACACACGCCGTTGTGACGCTGACCGATCCACCGTTTCTGGTGATCGCCGGTTCTCTCATTTCAAAAATCAAAGGCAGCAAACATATTCATTGGTGTCAGGATTTGTATCCTGATTTGTTCGGCGCCCTCGGGGTCAAGGTTCCGGGCTTTATCGAGAGCTTTTTAAAGAATGCCTCCCGTAAAGCCATGAAGGGTGCGGACAAGGTTATTGTGATTGGCCGTTGTATGGCGCGCCACTTAAGTTTTGACGGGTTTGATCCTAAGCAGATTACTGTGATTCCGAATTGGCCTGATAATGAGCTGGTTCGTCCGGCAAACGATAAAGAGTTCGTAAATCTTCACATGCGTTCGGTTGAGGGGGCACGTAGCCACGAAGAGCAACACAAGCACGGGCCGCGCTTTCGGGTTTTGTATGCGGGGAATATCGGACGGGCACATCCGGTTGAAAGTATTTTGAATGCGGCGGCGAATTTGAATGAGAGCCATCCCGATATTGAATTTGTTTTTGTCGGTGACGGGCCGCGGCATGAAATGATCAACCGTGAGCGCATTAAGCGTAACCTAGATAATATCCGTCTGATGCCGTATCAGCCGAATAGCCGTCTGAAATCCTTAATGGAGAGCGGCGACGTGCATTTGGTCTCTATGGATGAGGAAGCGGCGGGGATGCTTGTGCCTGTGAAGTTCTATTCCTCTCTTTCCGCGCATCGTCCGTGTATCTTTGTCGGCCCGACACAGTCCGAAACAGCGAAGGTTATTGCGGACTTTAAAGCGGGCAGTGTTGTGCCGCAGGGGGATACCTATCTTCTGGAAAAAGAAATTCGACAATACCGCGAAAATAGTGATAAATGGTTCACAGCTTACGAAGGGGCGAAGAGTGCATCGAGTATCTTTTTGCCGAAAGAGTCAATCAACGCCTGGATCGAACGTGCATGGGCCGTGATTGAAGACGATGTAAAAGATTAATCCGATGAATAATACGCAGACACATTCTTACGCTCTCGCAGATTTTGTATCTGAGTTGTGGGCGGCTAAATTTGCTGTTTGTATCGGGCTTGTGGTTGGTGTTGTTGCAGCTTTCGTATTTATGACCGCAGCTGTCGAACAATCCAAAGCGCAGATCGTAATCGCGCCTGCAAATCCTTTGACCGCGCAAAAGGTTTCAAACGTACCGACGTCGTTAAGCGGTCAGTATCAAGCCGAACCGCGTACGGAAAATCTTGATTTCACCCGTTTTGAAAATAGCTATAAGGGCGTTGCCGTTGCACAATTGCTGCTTAAAAACCCTGAAATCACCGAGGGTTTGAAGAATGATCGCGGGTTTGTGTTTGAAACGCCGTACCAAAATTTTAGCGCTGAGCAGCTTGCCGATTATATAGCCCGCCGTGTGACATTGGACCCGGTGGGGGAGACGTCCTTACGCAGTCTGAATTATTATCATGCCGACCCAGCGTTTGCGGTTTCGTTTTTGCAACGTCTGCATGCGATCACTGACGGATTGCTGCGCCGAGATATGCGCGTGCAGATAGATAACCGTATCCAATACCTCAATAAGGCGTTGAGCGAGACACGCAACCCCGACCATCAGCGCGCGTTTGCGGATTTGTTGTTGGAACAGGAGCGCATGAAGATGATGGTTTCAATCGATCAGAGTTTTGCTGCGGCTGTGGTCGTTCCTGCCGCTATTCAGCCGCGTTCCGTGTGGCCGAATGCTGCGCTCATTTATACGTTCTTTCCTTTGGTCGGGGCGTTTTTAGGCTTTATCGGTTTCAGTGTTTTTGCAGCATTCCAAAAGCCGTCAGTTGAGGCGGCGCGTCAGAAAGTCGATTGGTTTAAGCGTGATAACAGCAATAACAACGCGCCGTTGACTGGTCGTCGTAAAGAAACTTTGCGTCTTGACGATGAAGACACACCGCCGATGCGCGTCCGTAAATAATGCCGAAAATTCCCGTCAGCGTTATTGTGACTACCCGAAATGAAGAAGAGAATATCGCGGCATGCCTGCAATGTCTGTCGCGTTTCGATGATGTGATTGTTGTAGACTCCGCGAGCTCGGATCAGACAAAACAGATTGCCGCACAGCACGGCGCAGTCGTGCATGATTTTCAATGGAATGGCGGTTATCCGAAAAAGCGGCAATGGTGTCTCGACAATATAGCGAGCAAGCATGACCGCATATTTTTTGTCGATGCGGATGAACGTGTTCCCGATGCTTTGGCGGAAGAAATTGCTGCGCTCGATTGGTCTTGCGCAGGGTATTTCGTGCAGGGTCGTTATGTTTTTGACGGGCGCGTGTTACGGCATGGCTTGTGTAATAACAAGCTTGTCCTGATCGATAAAACGAAGATTGAATTTCCCGTTGTTGATGATCTTTCGTTCGACGGTATGGGAGAGATGGAAGGGCATTATCAACCTGTGCTGAACGCGCAGCATACGGATGAAAAGATAGGGCAATTAAAAACACCAATGATCCACCAGGCATATGAAACCACGCAGGTTTGGGAAGCGCGGCATCAGCGCTATGCTCGATGGGAGGCGTTGATGAATGTCGGTCAAGCATGGCCGAAAGATCCGCTGCCCGCTCGCCAGTTTCTAAAACAGCTTTTTCGGGCGCTGTCGTTTCGCGGTGTTGCTGCGTTTATCCATTGCTATGTTTTCAAGTTTGGCTTTCTTGATGGTGCGGCGGGGTATCGTTTTGCGTGTTCACGCGCGCGGTATTACCGGATGATTTCAAACGCCAGTAAAGCGTTGGTGCAAAGGCGCGAAGCTTCCACGCGCAGGCCTGAAGCGCAGTTATAAATATATTCTCGATATTGGAGCAGAGCTTCAGTTTTCTTCGTATCCTCTGCTGTTCTTTTCGGCCCGTGGTCGCATATTGTTGCGACACCCCATCTGGTTCAAAGTTGCAAATGGCATGTGGCAGATATTCTATGTCACGGGCTTTTTTCAAAAACAGTGCCGTAAATTCATAGTCAGCGGCGATTTTATACTCCATAGAATAACGTAAATTTTCAATCAATTCGGTTTTGTACAGCATCGATTGATGATGCGTGAACATACCGTGCTTGATTGATGGTTTTCTGGCGGTTTTGTACAGATTGTTTTCGTATGAATCCCCGTAGATAAAGTCCGGACCGTTTGTAGCGGCTTTTACCAAATGTTCGATTGTTAAGCTATCGGCGAATGTGTCTCCAGCATTGAGAAACAGCGTATATGCCCCGCGTGCTCTCGTGATGCCTTTATTCATGGCGTCATACAGGCTTTTATCCGGTTCACTCGTATAGTCGGCCTTTATTTCTTGAAGAAATTCAACCGTTTGGTCCTCTGAGGCACCGTCAACGACGATCCATTCATAGTCTGATGATGATTGCTGCGCGATTGAGCTGTGTGTTGCGCGCAAACCCTTCAGATTGTCCTTTGTGACGGTGATGATGCTTAAAAACGGCATAAATTCAATAGTTTCAGTCATTAAGGGGTGGTTTTAAGACAATATTAAACATTTACGCCCATTATATAAGGGCGAAAAAGGGCAGAACTACAAAAATAAGCTCTAAAAAAATACCAGCGGATTAAGCGGTAACAATAACAAAACGAGGGTCGTGAAATGGGCAGTACACCAGCCCCACCGGTGACACCACCAGCAACAACTGCAGGCGATATGGCCGAGCGCTTTTTCAATGCGCTTGCGAATGACCAATTACCGGCTGCGTTTGGTGGCGGAACGTCTGATACTCTCGGCAATCTTATTCGTGGTTTCTTCCGTAATGATGACGGAGATATTGAATTTACAGCTGAAACGCGACAGGCAGCAGCCGACCGCTTAATAGCTAGCTTTAGCGCGATTGCGAACAAACCTTTGCCGCAGGACATGCGGGACCTGATCACCAATACTTTCACAGACGCGGGTGTTACATCCCCTGAAGATCTTGCGAGAAAAATCAAGGATCAAGAATTCATGACGCTTTGGCTGCGAATGACAGCCGAGAACGAAATGAATTTTGGCGATATTCTGTATGACCAGTCAGCAGACTTTCTATGGGAGCATGCGCCGTGGTTGATGAATTTATTGATCTCTACGGGCTTATTGGATGACCCGAACGCGAATGTATCTGAACTCAATATCAAGAACGAACTCGCAGAAGGTTGGGAAGCTTGGCAGAACGGCCGTGTAGGTCAGTTTAACGAAATTTCTGCATTAGACGCACAAGGCCAGCCGATCCCGCAAGAACAACTGGGTCAATGGAGAACACCGGGCAACAGGCCCGAAATCAACGAATTTTTCGAGGTAGGCGGTAGCACAAACGGTTCCAGAAATCTCTGGGGTTCTGATGAGGAATTCAGATTTACCGATGCCGAAGCCGAAGGTCGTCCGAACACTTTCGAAGGCATGATTATGCGCAAGTGGGAAGCTGACGGCATTATCGAGTTTACGGGTACGGATGAAGAAAAAGCAGCAGCTCGCCAAGCGTGGTTGGAGCAAAGCCATGCTTTCGCCGTAGGTGGTCAGTTGGATGAAGGCTTTGCACAAAGTTTTGTCGACCAAGGAATCATCACATTTCCTGATGCGGCCGCACAACAAGCGTTTACGGATCACATGAGCCAGTTTGACGGTCGTAATTACGACGCCGAGCGCATCATGGGTGAGGTTATCAGATACATGCAGGACACTCCGAATGGTGCCTCATGGACGAACCCGCGTTTTGATGACGAGACTGAAAGCCAATACAGTACAACACAGAGTCAGGTTTTGCGTTTAGCGCGCATGTATGAGCATGTTCCTGACGGCCAAGATTATGCAGAGCGCATGTTGCAATTTGCATCGCGTCACCCGAACATTACTCTTGCTGCTCCGGAAGCAGAAGAAGAGCCGGGCGGACCAAGTGCCGAAGACGCTGATCCGAATGCCGAGCCTGAAGAGCCGGCAGAAGATCCAAATGCGATTAGAGTTGCGCAGTTCGATGCTACCGAAGAGGCCGGTTACCTCGACTACGGTAATGCGATCACAGGTGACTTTGATGCGTCGACTATGGCGTTTACGTCGAATGACGGTACGGAAGTTTTCAAGTTCTCCGATGACTTCCAGATTTTCGGTGTTGATCTCGCGACAGAAAGGTCTGCCGGTGCGGTAACAACTTCATTTAACATGAATGCATTGGACATGCAGGGTAAGTCACCACAGGAAATTCTCGCCGAACTGGGTGATGATTTCAAAGTCAGTGTTGTTGCTTATCAAGATGAAGGCAGCGAAGTAGAGAACAGTGAGTTGCTCGGTTTTTATGTCGAGAGCGCTGACGGTTCAACAAGCTTCTATATTGGCCCGAGTGCAATTGAAGAAGGTACGCTGACTGATGCGGGTAAAGCCGTTATTGTCGAAGGTATCGAGCAAGCGCCGAATGCCGCTGATGACGATTATGACCCAAGCACAGACCCGAACCTGACAGCGCCGCCGAGAGATATTGGTAATGCGACTGTTGACGGTCAGGACAATAACCACACAATTTTCCAACCTTAATTATCGTCGGCAACATCATCTATGAAGATTGCCGTAACGGCCAGATTGGATAGAATCTGGCTGACATCTTTTGCGCTTTGAATAAAGTCGAATGGTTTAGGATCGCGTGGAATAACGATTGTGGAGCCGGGCGGGATTTTGATCGGTTTGTAATTCCATGCACTGACTTGAAGCGGTTGTGCGCTGCCATCCGGGTAGAGAACAAAGGTGCGTTCCTTGTCAGCGTGGAACGTAAATCCGCCGGCTTCTTCAATATAATTTCTTGGCTCTTTGCGATCACGGAATTGCAGCGTCGCAGGTGAGAGTACTTCCCCGACAACACGCACATTGAGATTGCGGCGCGGGATAAATATGCGGTCACCATGCTCCATCAGCAGGTCGAGCTCCGGGTTGGTTGTCAGTGTCGCAGGGTCGGCTTCTACGGTTATACGGCCTACGCCTTTTGCGTTTTCCAATTCGTCGGCGAGGGAACGGGCTTCGGCGATTTTGCCTGCGTTGACCTTTTCATCATCGGTTTCCAATGCGGCAGCTATCGCCATTTTGACCTGACGGGCCTGAGATTTGAAACGCATTTCCTGCGCTTTGCGTTCGCTTGCGCGGCTGAATATTGCGCCGTAAGGGTAGGCTTGTTGAGTTAGGCCGCCTGCGCGTTCGAGAATGTTCGACATGCGGTCTCCCGCGACGAGGTCGTATCGTCCGGGGTTTTGCACTTCGCCCATAATCAGGACGCTATTGTCATCGACCTTGTTGAACTTTTGATTTACGCGAACGGAATCTCCGGCTCCCAAAGCAACTGTTTCAGGATTGGTGTCGCGCAGGTCGATATTCTGGCGGGCTTTGCCACCGGCTTCGCTGTCTGAGGTAATCTCGATATTGCGGCGGTCTGCCTCAAGGGCTAGCCCGCCAGAGACGGCCAGTAGCGTGTCGAGTGTAATGCCTTCAGATACAGGGTACGGTCCTTCGTCCCGAACTGCGCCGCGGACAAAGACGCCGCGTTCACGCAAATATGCGGTGAGCATTTCATCGTCGAGCAGCAAATCTATCTCGTCATCTTCATCTTCGATCGCCAGAGAGCCTTGCTCGATTTCTGTATCGTCTTCGTCGAGAGGTTTGATTTCCAGTGCGCGGATTTGTTCGTTGGAGAAGAGGTGAACGACATCGCCGTCATGCAGCTTGCGGTCATAGTCACCGGACACGACAAGGAGTGGAGGGAAGTCGAGAAGTGAACGGGTTAGAAGCTCAGGATCGCGGCGTTCAATCACACCGATCAAGGGATAGATATCGGCGCCGAGTATATCGTCATTGGGAAGGAGTGCGCTCAGTGTCGGGTTTTCGCCGAGTGCGTGTAAACCCGGTCTGCGCGTATGGCCGATCAATTCAACCGTTCCTGCACGGCGGGCTTGACCGGTTGAGACCTGCAAAACCGAACCGTCAGCGAATACGGGTTTAAACGGGTCGGCAATATCGCGGACAATTTCCTGTCCCGTTGCTGTTAGGCCTAAATGCATGAAGCGGTTCTTGCCGGGGGCCAACACGCCGCCGCCAAGCTCGAGCATTTCATTGAGGGTTAGAGTCTCGCTACGGGTTTCGGGTTTATGACGCATGCCGCGCAAGGATGGCAGGATTTCATAGATGCCCGGGCGTTTGACTTCGCCCGCGATGGCGACTGTCGGTCCGATGGACGGGATGATGATGCGGTCGCCGTCACGCAATTGTAAATCGATCGCCGATGAACCGTGAAGCAGCAGTGCGTAGAGATCGATTTGTGTACTGCGTCCGTCGCGAACCAGTTTGACCTGACGCAAGGAGCCTGTTTTTTCGATGCCGCCGGCCTCCAT
>CAZLTT010000090.1:0-7975 GCA_964562515.1 uncultured Micavibrio sp. | reverse complement strand
GAAAATCCTTATCCTAAATGGCCCGAACCTGAATATGCTCGGCTTGCGAGAGCCCGAAATATACGGATCGCAGACTTTAGATGATGTTAAAGGCATTTGTGCGGAGGCTGCGCAACGCCTGAACCAGACAATCGATTTTCGTCAATCGAACCATGAGGGCGAGTTGGTGACATGGATTCAAGAAGTGCGCGGTACATTTGACGGACTTATTTTGAACGCAGCAGCCTATACCCACACTTCGATCGCGATTCATGACGCGCTTAAAATCCTTGATATCCCTATTATCGAAGTTCACATATCCGACCCGAAAACACGCGAAGAATTCCGCCATAACTCCTACGTAGAGCCCCTCGCAAAAGATGTGGTTGCAGGAAAGGGCGTGGATGGCTATGTTCAGGCCCTTGAAATACTGGCTAAACTTTAGTAATCAGAACAGATTAATAACAACAAAGATTCCTCATTTATGAAAATCGATTCCAAAGCGATTAAAGAGCTTGCCGACCTGTTGGATGAAACAGGTCTTAATGAAATTGAAGTAGCAGACGGTGATAAAGCTATCCGCGTCAGCAAAGGCGGCGGAACAGTGGTTGCCGCAGGCGCTGCCCCTGTGACCATGGCGTCCGATCCAGCCGTACCACAGGTTGCCAATACGAGCGCCCCTGACACTGTTGCGCACACACATCCGGGCGCTGTTACATCGCCGATGGTGGGTACTGCATACCTTCAGGGTGAGCCGGGGGCCCCTCCTTTCGTTAAGAAAGGCGATACGGTTGCCGCGGGTGATACCGTGATGATTATCGAAGCCATGAAGGTTATGAACCCGATCAAGGCGGAAAAAGGCGGAACAGTCACACAAATTCTGGTCGAAAACGGACAACCCGTCGAATTCGGCGATGTGTTGATGGTTGTCGAGTAAATTTAATGTTTAAAAAGATCCTGATAGCCAACCGCGGTGAAATTGCTTTGCGCGTTATTCGTGCCTGTAAGGAAATGGGCATTGAGAGCGTCGCCGTGCACTCAACCGCAGATGCAAATGCGATGGCCGTACGTTTGGCCGATGAATCGGTTTGTATTGGTCCGGCGCAAAGCCGTGATTCATATCTGAATATCCCTGCGATCTTGAGTGCGGCTGCGCTCACTGGTGCAGATGCTATTCACCCCGGCTACGGATTCTTATCCGAAAATGCTCAATTCGCGCGTATGGTCGAGGAGCACGGCTTCACATTTATCGGACCAACGCCCGAGCATATCGAACAAATGGGCGATAAGGTTACGGCTAAACAGACTGTTAAAGAATTAGGTCTGCCTGTCGTTCCGGGTTCTGACGGCGGCGTCGAAACGGCTGAAGAAGGCCTGAAAATCGCCAAGGACATGGGTTTGCCTGTCATTATCAAAGCTGCGAGTGGTGGCGGCGGTAAGGGTATGCAGGTTGTCGAAAGCGAAGATGAGTTCGAGGAGCTATTCAACCGCGCACGCACTGAGGCGGCCGCCAACTTTGGCGATTCGACCGTATATATCGAAAAGTTTTTGAAAGACCCGAAACATATTGAAATTCAGGTTTTCGGCGATACGCATGGCAATGCGATCCATCTTGGTGAGCGTGACTGTTCAGTGCAGCGCCGTCACCAGAAGCTTATCGAGGAAGCGCCCTCACCTGTCATTACGGACGATCTACGTCATGATATCGGATCACTGGCCGCCAAAACCATTCGTGAGATGGGCTATCGCGGCGCAGGAACGATCGAATTCTTGTACGAAGATGGCAAATTCTATTTCATGGAAATGAACACCCGTATTCAGGTTGAACACCCGGTGACCGAGATGATCACAGGTATCGATCTGATTGCCGAGCAAATCCGCGTTGCGGCCGGAGAAGAGCTGACGATCAAGAAAGATCGCATGCGTTTGCGCGGTCATGCGATTGAAATCCGTATCAATGCCGAAGACCCTGATACATTTATCCCATCACCCGGGAAGATTACGCAGTTCCATGCCCCTGGTGGTTTGGGTGTACGTTTTGATTCCGCGATCTATGCCGGCTATTCCATTCCGCCTTATTATGATTCCATGATCGGTAAGCTGATCGTTCATGGACGAAACCGAGAAGAATGTATCCGTCGCCTTAAGCGTGCCATTCGTGAAACAATTGTCGAAGGCGTAAAAACCACCTTGCCTCTGCATGACTGGATTTTGCAGCAAGACGAATTCCTCAGCGGTGAATATTCGATCAAATGGTTAGAAAACCAGCTGAAAGATCGATAGAAAACACGTCCAAATTTCGCAATTTTCTGCGCTTTTCCCTATAATGGGGGAATGCAACTTGTCTTAACGCCAGAACTACTTATCGAAGCCTATAAACAGGGTTTATTCCCGATGGCGTATAATGGCGACAGTCCGTATGTGCATTGGATTTGTCCCGACGAGCGCGGTCAGTTACCCATCCTAGACCTGCATATTCCACGCTCACTCAAGAAGGCCGTGCGCAAGAATGCAAAACGAAACGATCCGTTTACAATAAAGATCAATGGTGATTTTGAAGCTGTCATGCGCGAGTGCGCAGCGGCGCGGCAGGACCGTCCCGAGACATGGATTAACGAGCCGATCATTAAAGCCTATTGCGATCTGCATGAGCGCGGTTACGCGCATAGTGTAGAGTGTTGGACGTCTAACGGGAGATTAGCAGGCGGCTTATACGGGGTAGCGATCGGCGGTGCGTTTTTCGGGGAGAGTATGTTCAGCCGCAAAACCAATGCCAGTAAAATTGCGCTCGTGCATTTATGCGCGCGTTTACATGCTGCGGGCTATAGCTTGCTCGACACGCAATTCGTCAACGACCATTTAAAGCAATTCGGCGTTTATGAAATTTCTCACGGCGCATATATAGACAGCTTACGGCAAGCCATCAAAATTCAAACAGATTTTGCGCTAGAAGGATTATCCGAGCAGGATATTCTGGATGCCTATTTTAAGGCCCGAAAAGAGTAGTTATTCCGCCAAGTCAGGTGTAGCCGGACTTTCACTATCCTCGATTACACCTTCGCCCTCTTTGATTTCAGAAGTCTCTTCCTCCTCCAAAGATGCGCGCTCTTCTTCGGTTTTTAGACAATCCAAAACCCACACATCATAGATCGGGTGGTCCATAGCCGATAGACCGGGAGAGGATGCAAACATCCAACCGCTGAAGATCCATTCCGGCTCCGGCTCGCTTTCATCAGAAGTTGGAGGCGTTTCCCAAATCTGTAAAAAAGCCGCCGCTTCGGGCTGTTCTAGCTCAGGCGCTTTGCGGCATGCCTGCACCTTGATATAGACAGAGCCAAATCGAATGGTCTTACCGACTTGTGCTTCGAATACTTGGGTACGAGCCGTAATTTTATCGAGAGATCGCAGCTGGACAATCGGATGATCGATTGTCGGGCGCGCATACGCGATAGAGGTTGTTAGCAGGATTAATGATGCGAAAAGCCAGAAGCTGCGCATTTATTGGGATTCCTCTGCGCCACCTTCAGAGCCACCATCCTCGGAAACGCTAAAGATAAACTGGCCTAGAAGCTGTTCCAGATTCTGCGGAGCCTGCGTATATTCGATGCGGTCGCCCGCTTCGAGATATTCTTCATCAGCACCCGGTTCAAGCGCGAGAAAACGTCCGCCGAGCAAGCTTTCGCTGCTGATCAAAGCGGCCGTATCCAACGGTAACTTTACCGCGCCATCAACCATCATGGTTACTTGCGCCAGATATGTTTCAGGGTCGAGATTTACAGCTGTGACGCTTCCGACTTTGACACCGCTGATCTGAACGTCATCACCGGCTTTCAATCCGCCAATGCCGGAGAAATGCGCGACAACTTCATAACCGTCGCTGACGGCACCCACACCCGCGACGCGGTAGCTGAAGGTTAAAAACATGACGGCGACAACAATAACAACTGCGCCTAAAATCGTTTCAACTGCACTGCGTTTCATTCTTTTTCCTTCTTAACCTTGATTATTCCGAGGGCGTCCAAGCTTTATAGTCGCCATATGCCTTATCCCGTTTACCGCCTTCGAGCACGTGGCCCGGCGGGCGATATGCCTGATTAGTACCTGTCATATTGGCCTGATGCGGCTTTTGCCAAGGGCGACGGAAGCTCTCTTCATCCTCTGCCGGAACGTTGTCCGTTTGATGATGCAACCACCCATGCCATTCCGGCGGCACGCTTGACGCTTCAGGCTCATCCTTATACATGACCCAGCGGCGCTCGCGCTTATACCCTGTACGTGGCTTACCGCGATAATAGGTATTACCGAAGACGTCTGTACCGACTTTCTCACCGCCCTGAAGGGCCGAGAAAACATTCATATATACAGGCGATAAAACGCCGAGGATCTTTAGCAAGCTCATTGTTATCCTTTACAAATAGCCGATAGAATTTAATATCACGAAAACAACAAAAGGACACCCCTGACTTATGGAACTTCTCGAGAAATTGCAAGAATTAGGCTACGAACTCCCCGAAGCGGCTGCTCCGGCGGCAAATTACGTGCCTTATGTAACGAGTGGCAGCCATTTATACGTTGCCGGTCAGATACCGTTCCTGAACGGCGAGAAGATGCATATGGGGCGTTTGGGCGAAGATTTAACCATAGAAGACGGTAAAAACGCCGCACGGGCCTGTGCGCTGAACATCCTTGCGCAAGCCAATGCAGCCGTCGTTGGCGATTGGTCGAAAGTAAAACAATTGGTAAAGCTCGGCGCATTTGTGAATTGCACGCCCGATTTCAACGATCATCCGCAAGTCGTGAACGGTGCGTCCGATTTGATGGTTGATGTGATGGGCACGCAAGGCAAGCATGCACGTTTTGCCGTAGGCGCGCCTTCCCTGCCGTTGGGTGTTGCTGTCGAGATTGATGCGATTTTCGAATTAGAAGCTTAAGCCTGCTCTTCTTTTGCGGCCTTATACATCGCAAGCGCCTGATCACGGCATAATTGCTGATACGAGGCTTCTTTGATGTCTTTATGCTGTTTGATCTGGCCCGTATCTTCATGGGAAAGACCGAAATACACGTCCAGAATGCCTACACTCTGAACCAACGCTTGTCCGATCCGTGTCGGTTGGCTGGAGCAATAGAGAATGCAGTCAGACAAATCGTCTTTACCGATTTTCTCAACCGCCTGACGAATAGCAATAACTTCAGCATGTGCCGTGGGGTCATAACGGGACGCTTTACCATTTCTACCCGTCCCCAAAACCTGCCCGTCCTTTGTTGCCACAAGGGCCGCAAACGGCCCGCCTTTACCTGAGCGAACATTTTCACTGGCAAGCTCCAAAGTCTGATCCATTAATTGTTCCGGCGTGTAGCGTGTATTGTGCTCCTGCACCGCTAATGGAGAGGGGTTTAGACCTTTTCGTTTTAAAACTCTGACCACCGTGTCCAACAGACGGTCCGGTGCGACAGGTTTTTGCATCACTTTGGCCACGCCCAGAGAGCTCGCCTCCATCAGCAAATCCGCTGAATCATCACCTGTGATAATGACTACCGGAATATCCATCCCCTGAGTCAGCGTGTATTTTACAAATTCAAAGCCGCCGGTGGGCGCCATATTCACATCAACAAGAGCCATATCGACATCATTGCTCTCAACAACTTTTATCGCGCTGTCACCGTCGATGGCGTCATGCGTTTTATAGCCCTTAGCCCGCAATATGCTGGTCATCATGTTACGGGATACGTCATTGTCTTCAGCGACGAGAATATTGATAAAGCCTTCGCTCATAGGTTTATTAAACCACATTTTGACAATTTTGAGGGCAGAAAATTCAATTCGAAGCTGATATAGTAAAACAATGATATCTAAACCAGAATCCGGAAATGTACTGTTTATTATTCTGATCGCCGTGGCGTTATTCGGCGCATTAAATTTTGTAGTCGGCAATATGCTTCGCGGTGGTAATCCGCAAGCGATTAGTGAACAAAAAGCGAGTATTCTGGCGGATGAAATTTTAGCGCAGGCCCGCGATATACGACAGACTGTTCAAAACTTACGTATTTCGAACGGCTGTGGCGATGATGATATTAGCTTCGAAAATCCAATAACCGCAGGCTACGAGCATAGCCCCGTGGCAGATGACGAATGTAAAGTATTTCACCCAGACGGAGGCGGTCTTAATTACATAGCGCCGCCAGAAGAATGGCTCGAAACAAGCCAAAGCGGCAACACAGGCTATGCTGAAGTACGGTTTGTAGGCAAACCCGCTGTTCTTGATGTCGGGACAGGCGAAAAAGAGCTCATTATGTTTGTAAACTTCGTCAAACAGCCCATTTGCCTCGCAATCAATGATAAGTCAGGCATTATCAATACCTCCGGAGCACCGCCCGTTGATGTTGGTGCCGTTGATACCACAACGCTGTTTCAGGGAAGCTACCTCTCAGGAAGCGGGCTCAACGCTTCTGAAATAAGTGGCAAGCTATACGGGTGCGTCAGCTCAGGAACTAATAACTTTTTCTATCAGGTTTTGATTGTTCGGTAATACTATACCGACTCTTCTTCGGCTGCGGCGCTATCACTGTCTTTCGGGCTTTTGGGCTTGGGCTTTTTGCCTTTTTTGATGTCGAAAGTCATTTCGTCATCTTTCAAATCGACTTTAACCGTTCCCCCGCCTTCAAGATCACCAAAGAGGATTTCCTCAGCCAAAGGACGCTTAACCTTTTCCTGTATGATACGGCTTAGCGGGCGCGCACCCATCGCAGGGTCATAGCCTTTTTCTGCCAGATATTTACGTGCTTCTTTGGACAACACGATCTCGATATTTTTGTCAGCCAATTGTCCTTCGAGTTGAGCGACGAATTTCTCGACCACTTTCTCGACGGTTTTCGGAGACAGATTCTGGAACGGTACAATCGCATCCAGACGGTTTCTGAATTCCGGTGCAAATGTTTTGGTGATGGCCTCATTATCATCATAGGTATCACCATCCGTACCGATTTCACGGCCAAAGCCGATCGGCGTCTTGGCCAGATCTGCCGCACCCGCATTCGTTGTCATGATCAAAATCACGTTGCGGAAATCGACGGTCTTGCCGTTATTGTCGGTCAGCTTACCGTAATCCATAACTTGCAGAAGAATGTTGAACAAATCAGGGTGGGCTTTTTCAATTTCATCGAGCAACAACACACAATGCGGGTGTTGGTCGATTTTATCGGTCAGCAAACCACCTTGTTCGAATCCGACATAACCCGGCGGCGTACCGATCAGGCGGGAGACGGAATGGCGTTCCATATATTCGGACATATCAAAACGTGTCAGTTCAATACCCAGTGTTTTTGCAAGTTGGCGCGCAACTTCGGTTTTACCGACGCCCGTCGGACCACTAAAGAGATATGAGCCGATCGGTTTTTCATCTTCGCGCAATCCTGCGCGGGCCATCTTGATGGAGTCGACGAGGATATCGATCGCCTGATCCTGATCGTAAACCATGGTTTTCAGGTCACGCTCAAGGTTCTGTAGTGACTCACGGTCGTCCTTACTCATCGTCGCCGCAGGGATGCGGGCGATTGCGGCCACAACACCTTCGATGTCGTCACGTTCAATAACCGTTTTACGCTGATCAGCAGGAACAAGCATTTGTGCCGCACCAACTTCATCAATGATATCGATCGCTTTATCGGGGAGTTTCCTATCACCGACATATTTCGCCGATAATTCGACAGCGGCTTTGATGGCTTCGGGCGTATATTCCAGGCCATGATATTTCTCGTAATAGGGTTTGAGTCCCATCAAAATCGCGATGGCATCTTCGATGGACGGTTCTTCGACATCGATTTTCTGGAAGCGGCGGACAAGCGCGCGGTCCTTTTCAAAGTGATTGCGGAATTCTTTATATGTCGTAGAGCCGATACATTTTAACGACCCGTTTGAAAGCGCAGGCTTCAACAGATTTGATGCATCCATCGCGCCGCCGCTCGTCGCGCCCGCCCCGATGATGGTGTGGATTTCGTC
>CAZLTT010000089.1:0-8037 GCA_964562515.1 uncultured Micavibrio sp. | reverse complement strand
CATGTCACGGATGTTACCGATGCGATGATCCTCGGACGGTTGTTTAAGGGCGTTTTTGGTCATGGTGTTGTGGTGATTGCGACCAGTAACTGGGAACCGGATCGTTTGTATGAAGGCGGGTTGAAACGTGACCGCTTTTTACCGTTTATCGCACTGCTGAAGACGAAGATGGAGGTCCTGCATCTGGATAGTCCGACCGATTACCGTACGAAGTTCCTGACGCAGGAGGGGACGTATTTTTACCCGATTGGCGGGGAGACGCAGGCGAAGCTGGATCATTTGTTTTCAAAGCTCACGGATGGGGCGGAAGGCGTTCCCGAAACTCTGGTTGTTAAGGGGCATGATGTTGAGGTTGCTGTGGCTGCCAAGGGTGTTGCGCGCGTGACTTTCCAACAGATGTGCGAGCGTCCGTACGGGGCGGAGGATTACATCGCGATTGCGGAGAAATATCACACGGTGTTCATGGAGAATGTGCGGCGGATGAATTACGACCGCAGGAACGAAGCGAAGCGCTTTATGAATTTCATTGATGCCATGTATGAAGCGCGAACGCGGGTGATTATCAGCGCGAATGCCTTGCCTGACGCACTGTATCACGGCGAAGACCATGCGTTCGAATTTGAGCGTACGGTCTCGCGTTTGTTAGAGATGCAGTCGGCGGAGTATCTGGATAAAGCCGCTTAGTCGGTCTTTGTTTTTTCGGGCATTCCTAAACGAATAACGCCTTTAATTTCCTCAAACGGGTTTTGCGGTTTGCCTTTGCGTTTGACCACGATCTGGTCTTCGCGGGCGAGGTTAAAGGCCTCCCGACGGATTGGCTTGAGCAATCTGCGCCATAGTTTTTCTTCCGGTTCCAAGGCCTTTGCGACTTCGGACGGGCAGATGGTTTTGTCCGGCCCGCGTTCTTCGACGAGAGCGAGGATTGTCTGGCGGATTTTTTCAGTATCGGGCATATCGGCCTATCGGGGTTAAATCGGCGTAAAAATTGCATAAATTCATGCGTGACATCTGAAATCTATGCGCTAGTTTGGAGTTATGGTCAATATATTCACGAAATTCTTGGGCTCAACCCTCGGCGAGGGGCGAAAATCCTATGAAGAACAAAGGGATGCGCTGAGATCGGCGAATGTGCAAAAACGCCTTGAGATGGCAAAAAGTACCTGGACCAACAAGGAAATTTTGTACTATCTGGCAGAAAAAGACCCCGAACCGAGCGTGCGTAAGGCCGTTTTGGATAATAAATCGATGCCGGTACAGGCGTCGACGGTGTTGGCCAAAGATGTCGATCAGGATGTGCGTTTGATGCTTGCGGGGCGTTTGGTTGACCTGTTGCCCGAAGCGTCCAAAGACGAGCAGGGGCAGATGTATGCCTATGTCGTACAGGCGCTCGGCACGTTGGCGTTAGACGAAGTTTTGAAAATCCGTGTCGCCCTTTCCAGTACATTGAAAGACCATGCGCATGCACCGCCGAAAGTAGCGGGGCAATTGGCGCGTGACGTCGAGCAGCAGGTTTCGGAACCTATTCTGCGGTTCTGCGCGGCGTTGTCGGATGATGATTTGAAGGGCATCCTCAAAAGCCATCCCGCGAGTTGGGTGATCGAGGCGATTGCCGAACGTCCGAAAGTCAGTTCCAGTATTTCCAAAGCCGTGATCGATACGCGCGATAAATATGGCGGTAAGGCGCTCATCAGCAACGAGGGCGCGGAGATTGAGGATGAGCTGCTTCATCAGATCGTCGAGGTTGCCCGTACGATGCCCGAATGGCAAAAGCCGATGGCCGTGCGCCGCAGTTTACCCCCCGCAATAGCCAAGGAGCTGGCAGAGTTTGTTGATGCATCCGTGCGGGAACTTTTGATGAAGCGCGGTGATTTCGATGAGGAAACGACCGAAGAGATATCCGCGATTTTCCGCCGCCGTGTGGATTTCGCCGAAGAAGCGGACAATGAAACGCCAGAGCAGAGACTGGAGCGTTTGGTTAAAGATGATGATTTGAATGAAGATGTGATCTCCGATGCCTTGGCGATGCGGGATATGGAATTTGTCGCGATGGCTGTGGCGCATTTAGCCAAAACGACGCCGGAGCAGGTGCATAAAGTTTTTGATGTGCAAGCCGCAAAACCGATTGTCTCTTTGTCATGGCATGCGGGCCTGTCTATGCGGATGGCGTTACAGCTGCAGAAGGATGCGGGCCATGTTCCGCCAAAGGAGATTATCTATCCGAAGGGGGGCACGGATTATCCTTTGTCCGAAGATGCTATGATCTGGCAGCTTGAGTTTCTTGGTCTAAAGAAAGCCCGAAAAGCATGATTATTCCGAATATTCTGGTGGGGATAGCCATGATTGGCGGGGGTGCTTACCTGATGGTTTTAGGCACAAAGATTAAGAAGAAGATCAAGCAAGCGCATACTTGGCCAACGGCACGGGGAACGATTACAAAATTAAAGCGTATAGGGCAGGGACCGAAAGTTGTCGGTTCGGATGATTACCGCCAATATATGTTGCGGGTTTCCTATGATTATGATGTGAAGGGCGAGACGTTCACAAATGACCGTGCGGTTTTCGGGTCCGAAATTGAAGTCAAAGCCGAAGTTGATGAATTTTGCCAACGTTTCCAAGAGGGGAAAGAGGTGAAAGTCCCTTATAACCCCGAAGATCCGCAGGATTCAGTGCTTATGGTTGACCGTCCGGGCGGAAAGCAATCGCGCGAATATTATTTTGGCGTTTTTCTTATTTTCTTCGGGGTGCTCGTCGGGTTTTTCGGCGGCGGGCTGCATGAGATGCTTTAAGCCGCTTCAGCGGTTGCAGAAGGGGTAAAAAGATATTCCGCCTGAGGCGCAACGATTTCATGGTGGCCTTTCAGCATATCGCGATACCTGTTGGCAATTCTGCGGGCTGTGTCTTTTTCCAATGTGACGAAGTCATCAGGACGCGCCATGTTGTAAACGGATTTGATTTCAAAATCGCCTTCTAATGTTTTGCCGATCATCAGGGCGTAGGCTCTTGTAACAACGCCATCATCACCGGGAATATCCGAAACAAAGACCGCACCTTGATCCCATTCGAGCGGCATGCGCATATCGCGGAAGTTTTGTCTGGTCTGATCCGTGAATTTGTAAAGGTCACCAACCATACGGGCTGTTTCCATGTCGTGTGCAGCCAGAAGCTTTGATACACCTGCTTCAAATTCGCCGTCACCGAATTTTTCACGGGACGCGCTGACAAGGCTTCCCGCTATTTCTTTTAACCTTGATAGTTTTGGAATTTTTAACATTATGCCGTCTCTTTTCTTTTTAACATAACTCCAATACGGGCGGTTTTTGACGGCGGATCAGAAAAAAGTCAAAAATTTTATTACGGCTTTTATTTCAACTGGTTAAGAAGCGGAAAACGGCCCTTGTACTTGCCTGTTGAAAGCGCTATCTCTTATAGCATTGGAATTAAGAAAGGATCCTACCCATGAAATCACCAGTTCGCGTTGTCGTCACAGGGGCCGCAGGCCAAATCGGATATGCATTGCTGTTCCGCATTGCTAGCGGCGATATGCTCGGTAAAGACCAGCCTATTATTCTGCACTTGCTGGAAATTCCACCGGCGATGGATGCGCTGAACGGTGTGGTCATGGAACTGAATGACTGTGCGTTTCCGTTGTTACACGGCATTGTGCCGACATCTGATCTTGATGTGGCGTTCAAAGATGTTGATTACGCGCTTCTGGTTGGTTCTATGCCGCGTAAAGACGGTATGGAGCGTAAAGACTTGTTGTCAGCGAATGGCGGTATCTTTGGCCCGCAAGGTAAGGCATTGAATGATCATGCATCACGCGATGTGAAGGTTCTGGTTGTCGGTAACCCTGCGAATACAAACGCGTTGATCGCCAAGGAAAACGCGCCTGATCTTGCGCCTGAATGTTTCACGGCGATGGTGCGTCTGGATCATAACCGCGCGATTTCTCAATTGGCGGAAAAGACAGACGCGCATTCAACAGACATTACACAGATGATCATTTGGGGTAACCACTCCGCGACGCAGTATCCTGATATTCACCAAGCGACCGTTAAGGGCGACTCAGCGATCGATCAGGTTGATCAGGGTTGGTATGAGAGTGATTTCATTCCGACAGTTCAGCAACGCGGTGCGGCGATTATCAAAGCGCGCGGCGCGTCTTCTGCGGCGTCTGCGGCCTCTGCTGCAATCGACCATATGCGTGATTGGGCGCTGGGTACAGCGGACGGGGATTGGGTTTCTATGGCGGTGCCTTCTGATGGTTCATACGGCATCGAGGAAGGCGTGATTTACGGTTACCCCGTGACATGTTCCGGCGGCAAATACCAGATTGTCCAAGGCTTGGAGATCAATGAGTTCTCACGCGCGCGCATGGATGCAACTGATGCAGAGTTGCGTGAAGAGAGGGCGGCTGTTGAAGATTTGCTCGGTAGCCAGAGCAAAGCGGCGTAATTGACGCGAGTTGGAGGAGGGGCTTTTCCTCCTCTTTTTCCGCACAATCGGCGGCTGCGTATTTGAACGCGGCCTTATTCAGAGTTTTAAATTCTTTTCCGACACGGGCTTCGAATTTCGCATAGGATTCCCGCGCTGATAATGCGCGTTTGCCGTGATAGAAAAACGGGCGGTTCATTTTTGCCGCTTCGCGCATGGCCGGAATTCTGCTGTTGGCGATTGGTTGTGTCGTCATGCTGGCTTTCTGGCGATAAAATTGTTTGGCGAGCGGTACACCCAACATATGCACGATATAGTGATCGGTCGCTGTTACGCGGCCTTTTTTAATTTTGCGGATGACGTCAGTTTCTTCACGGACCTGATAGGCTTTGATCATTGCGGATAAATCAAGGTCATGGCGCAGGGCCAGAATTTCAGCTTTGAGATACGGGTTGTTACCCTCGATATAGGGCAAGCCCGGATACTTGGCGCGTTTGATGCTTTTTGCGTAATGGCCGTAGCCAAGCTCATCACCATAACGGCGCATTAACGTCAGCCATGTCGGTTCGATATATTGAAACACACCGCGCGCCGATGTGTGTTTGGCGACGGTCAAACGGCCGAGGTCGCTTTCCATTTTTGCTTTCAGGACCATCAGTTCGAAATCAACGCCTGTGCGGATGGATGCTTTGTAAATTGCCGTGGCCAGACGTTCGTCAAAGTCGTTGGCTTTCAGGTAGGCTTTTAAAGATCGTGCGAGTTGAAGGCGTTCTTCATCTTTGCTTTGCAGAAGGACTGCGCCGGTTGGTTTGAGGCAAGCGCCGGCAAAAGATGATGCAGGCAACAGCCAGAGCATCCCGAGAAGGATTAGAAATCGTGTCATGCGTTTTTGGTTTTTCTGGTATGGCGAAACGTGGTTTCGCGTGTTTTTCTTTTTCTTATTTAAGGCTTAGATATGCGTTCTAAGCGCATTCAGCTTTTAGTATCGCCGATACAGGTAAAACTTTTGCTAATAATAGATTGGATTTGACGGAGTTTTGTTTAGGAGGAGAATGTAGCGTCAAAGTTTCCGGCATGCCCAGCTACACGAGCGGCATAGTTGCGCTCGATTTCTGCCGCTGTGTTGTTGCCTGTTTCCCATAGGCCTCTGTTAGCTCTGATTGCATCTTTTATGTCATCAAGAACGCCAGCATCCAAGCCGAACTGTTCTGCAGTGCCGTTTAGGATTGTGTCTGTAATGTTGATGTTAGGATAACGGTTAGCTAAGCGAGAAAACAGTAGGGCTGTTCCTTCACCTGTTGTGTAGGCCATGTAAATTCGTCCCCAATCAGCACGATTACTTGGGTCAGCGCCAATTGCATCGGCCTTTTGGTCAATTAGATGGTAGGCAGCATATGTAGCTATAACAGGGTCGTCACGAAGCTCTAGAAATGGCCTGTGCCTGCTTAAGCTTTTACCGACTTCGCCTCTGTCGATGAAGCCCTGCAACGTGTCTGCCTCGGCATTGTATCCGTCGCGGCGCATATCAGCGATGATTTGGTTGCCGCGATCATTTACGATCCCAGCGAACGATTTCTGGATGAAGTGGAAGTCACCCCATGCGGTTGTAGAGCTTCTTAGAGCTGTGCCGAAGACGCTCTCAGCGCCCCAGAAAGCTTGCATTAGACGACCAGTTGTTTGATTACCTGCGGATACTTGTTGAATGGCTTCTATAACAGCGGTTTGGCGATCACCGATAGGGATGTTGAGGTTTTCTCCACGTACGGTTACGTTGATGCGCGGGGCGTCTCCACCTGTCTGGAAATCCCTAAAGGCTCGGTCAACTTCACCATCTGCCACTTGATCAGCCACTTCGACGAAGATGTCTTGATCGTTAGGATCAACATAGTTATCCCCTCCGCCATAAAATTGTTCGATACTAGAGCTGAATTCGCCCCAGCGACCACCAATAAGATGCGATAAAACAACTAGCGCCTCATTCCAGAAATCACCCATCGTTTCTTGTTGCAGGTCGTAATGGACAACGCCTTGGTTTTCGTAGATGTAAAAGCCTTCTCTGTTCACGCGTTGGCGAACAATTCGTCCATCTTCAGTGGCGATTGTGACTGTACCGTCATTAAATTGACGGCCGATGGCTTCACGTGTTGTTCTTTGGAATTCGCTCGCGACTTCGGAGGCGTCACCTTCCGGTTCTTCCGCTTCCGGTCTTTCGAGGGGTGTTTCCGCGGCGCGCGCATCGACAAACGTCGTGGCAAGTGCCTCGTCTTCTCTTTCTTCGCTGTCAGGGGACGTTAAACCGTCGGTTCGGTCAACCATTTGTACACCCTCATTTCTATTACCTTTTTTATAATTTTTTTATTTATATATTTTGTAATAATTATACTCAAAAAGCCACTTCAGCGCAAGTTTTAGACCAATGCCGGAGCTGCTGCGCCGGAGGTATTGTTATGCTCGTAAACCGGACCTGTATTGTTGGCGACCAACTCAGGATCGTCTTCGGTTGGTTTAGGTTGAGCATCTGCGACCTCAAGCTCATCAGGCTGAATTGTAATTCCTTCTGCTTCCATTTCGGCAATGACGATGTCCATGTCTGCATCTGACAATCCGGGGAATGCGTCTTCCAGATCTCTGGATGTTACAACGCCATTGGCGCGGACAGCGTCGGCATAGTTTCTGGCTTCGTTTGCCAATGCCGCTTTGCGTGTTGTTTCTTCCAGTGTTGGTGCGTCCAGCGTCAGGTTGTCAGCTGCGACTTCGTCTGCGCCGGCTGCTGTTACTGTGAAATTCGCTGTTGCGTCTTCGCCGCCTAGAGACACGCCGTTAAAGGCGCTCACTCTCTCGTCGTTACCCATGCCCATCCAGTTTTTCAGGCCTCTGAGTGTTTCCGAGCCAAGTGATGTTACACTTGCGACGAGTGATGTTGTTGCGGCTGCTGTTGCTTCGGGTGAAGGCGCAGCTACGGCTTCAATGGCTTCCTCTCTTGTGACGCCTTGGAGTTCTCTTAAACGCTCGTGGATTTCAGCATAGCGCTGACCTTCTTCCGTAAAGGCAAATCCTTCGGCAATGAAGACCATTTGGTCATAAGTCATTTGTGCTTCGGAGCGTGTGTCATCACCCATCATCAGGCGTGATACATCCATATTGGCCGGATCGAAGTCAGGGATACCTAACTGTTGTTTCATATTGGTGTTCAGGGCACATGTACCGCTGAGCATCGCGTGTTCCATATCCTTGATAAAGGCTTCGTGCAATTCCGGCGGAACGCCTGCATCGGTCAAAATTTGTGTTTGAATGGCTTGCAGTTCTGCGGCCAGATCGCTTTCAAGGTCTGAAATACTTGTTTCAATGCTTGTGAAGTCGAGGTTTGTCAGGTCTGTGTTTAGCGTGCTGAGTGTGGACCAGTCATCTGCGCCAAAATCGATTGTGCCAAAGTCCAGTGTATCAAGACCGAAGTCATAGTTGAGGCTATATGGATCGTTCAGACCGAACGGGTCTGCGGTCGTAATTGTGTCCAAGCTGATTGTATCTGTTGGTACGATTGAAAAATCGGTGTCGAAGTTGAAGTCTGTGTTCAGGGTAACGTCAGTCGGGTCGGTCACTGTT
>CAZLTT010000088.1:0-8185 GCA_964562515.1 uncultured Micavibrio sp. | reverse complement strand
TGGCCGAGCTGAAGCCGCTCAAGAAAGAAAATTAGGATGGCCTTACAGTTCGTCTTAAACACATCGAAGGGACGCTGGCACTAATGCGCGTTTTTATCACCGGAACGGCTGGGTTCATTGGCTTTCACCTTGCCAAGCTGCTGCTCGACGAAGGTTTCACGGTGCATGGCTTCGACGGGATGACAGATTACTACGACGTCACCCTCAAGCAGCGGCGGCATCAGATGCTGATGCAGCACCAGAATTTCGCCGCGACCGAAGGCATGCTTGAGGATGCAGCGCTCATCGACCGCGTGACGGATAACTTTCAGCCCGATGTGATCGTACATCTCGCAGCACAGGCCGGGGTGCGCTACAGCTTGGAAAACCCCCGCGCCTATATCGACAGCAATGTGGTCGGCACCTTCAACATCATGGAAGCCGCGCGACGGCTTGAGGTGACGCACCTGCTCATGGCCTCCACAAGCTCGGTCTATGGTGCCAATGAAGAGATGCCGTTTGTCGAGACCGAAAAGGCCGACACACAGCTCACCATCTATGCCGCCACCAAGAAGGCCAATGAGAGCATGGGCCATTCCTATGCCCATCTGTGGAACCTGCCGACAACGATGTTCCGGTTCTTCACTGTCTATGGCCCTTGGGGTCGGCCCGATTTGGCGCTTTACAAATTCGTCGATGCGATCCTCGATGACCGGCCAATCGACATCTACAATCACGGCGACATGTACCGCGATTTCACCTATGTTGACGATCTTGCGCGCGGTATCCGCCTCCTGATCGACGCTGTGCCGGAACGCCCCGCCAGCCGCGAAGGCATCCCCGACTGGGACAGCCTGTCTCCCGTGGCACCCTTCCGAATCGTGAATATCGGTAACTCCGACAAGGTCCGCCTGCTCGATTTCGTCGATGCGATCGAAGAAGCCTTGGGCAAGAAGACCATGCGCAATTACATGGACATCCAAAAAGGCGACGTCCCCGCCACCTGGGCCAATGCCGAGGCCCTGCAGAACCTTACAGGCTACCGACCGCAGACAGATTTCAAAGACGGGATCGCGCGCTTTGTGGCGTGGTTCCGGGAGTACTATGGGACGTAACGTGATGCAAAACTTGGATACAAGCGCCAAATATTGAAGGCAACACGGTAAGCGTTTCATTTAAGGCAGTTGAAATGACTAAAATATTTGCAATATCCCTGCCCCGAAGTGTCGAACGCCACGCATATATCCGGCAAGAGTTGCCTCGGAAATCGAGACTGCCATATGAAATCCTAGGCATTGACGCAATGGAATTACGCGCAAACGGTGCTGCGTGGCCACATAACCCCAAGCTACGAGACAGCCAAGTAGGATGCGCTTTGTCCCATGTTGAAGCCTGTCGGCGAATCGTTGATCAAAAGCTCCCATCTGCTCTCGTGATTGAGGATGACGTTTCGCTCCCGAAGGATATCGATAAAATCGTTGCTACCGTCAGCGCTGAGATTGAGCCAGGTGAAGTCATCTCACTATATAATAGAACGATTTTACCAGAAAAATTTAGCACATATCAAGCATTCGAATTCTCCGATCGCAGACTACTGCGCCCTATGGAAAGCCGGTATATGCGAACAGCTGCTGCATATGTCATCCAACTTGAAGCTGCGGAGGCAATTGTGCGCCTCAACACGCCGATAAATATTTTGGCCGATAACTGGATGTGGTTTTATCAATCCGGCGGTGTAAGCGGGTTTCGTTTACTATATCCACTAGCTATCCGCCTACATCCATTTCCCTCGACACTCTCCTCAGACCGTGGCAGCACTGGAACAAGGCTGTTGAAGCGAATTTTGAACATCACGCCTGGATTCCAAACACTACGTGAAATGCGTCGGCGACGTATTGAGCAAAAACGTGAGAATAATGTAGTATTGACTAACCTACCGTCAGACATGGCTCGCAAGTCGTAACCGGGATGGATCGCCTCCATAAATACAGAATCTTACGATTCTTTATACCTTTGCGCTGAAACGCTGCTGTGAGAAAAGACGCTCCTGAACATTAGCTAGGTTGTCTTGAGCTTCGATAATGATTTACCTGCCTCCCGAAAACTGGGCCAATTCCGAGGACTCCCAACGCTCGTAGTACTTGCCGGTGAAATAGTTTCAATTATTATAATAGGAAGTAAATGAATACTAACGACAGAACGATTGCCATCATCGGCCTCGGCTATGTCGGCTTGCCGCTCGCTGTCGAGTTTGGAAAGCGTCGCAAGACGATCGGGTTTGATATCAACGGACCGCGCATCGCTGAGCTCAAAGCCGGGCATGACCGCACGCGAGAGGTTGAGCCGACCGAGCTCGCCCAAGCGACACAGCTGACCTACACCGCTGATCTCAAGGATATCCGAGACGCACAGATCTACATCGTCACGGTGCCGACCCCGATCGATGCGCATAAGCGCCCCGATCTAACGCCCCTGCTCAAGGCTTCCGAGACCGTCGGGCAGGTTCTCAAGAAAGGTGATATCGTCATTTATGAAAGTACGGTTTATCCCGGCGCGACCGAAGAGGATTGCGTGCCGGTTCTGGAGCGCGTCTCTAATCTGACATTCAACGAGGATTTCTTCTGTGGTTACTCGCCGGAACGTATCAATCCGGGCGACAAGTTGCACCGCTTGACCACGATCACCAAGGTCACCGCGGGCTCCACGCCTGAGGCAGCCGATGCAGTGGACGCGCTTTATGCCAGCATCGTCACCGCGGGCACGCACAAGGCCGAAAGCATTCGTGTGGCCGAGGCCGCGAAGGTGATCGAGAACACCCAACGCGACCTCAATATCGCACTGGTCAACGAACTTGCGATGATCTTCAACAAAATGGGTATCGATACTGAGGCTGTCCTGAAAGCCGCTGGCACAAAGTGGAACTTCCTACCCTTCCGCCCGGGCCTCGTCGGCGGGCACTGCATCGGCGTAGACCCTTATTACCTCACGCACAAAGCCGAGGCGATTGGCTATCACCCGCAAGTTATCCTCGCAGGCCGCCGTATCAATGACGGGATGGGCGCCTATGTGACCAGCGAGATGGTCAAGGCGATGATTCAAAAGGGGATCACCGTGAAAGGCGCACGCGTTCTGGTGCTTGGGCTCGCGTTCAAGGAAAACTGCCCCGATCTGCGCAATACCCGCGTGGTGGATGTGGTGTCGGAGCTGCAGGACTATGGGATCGTGGTGGATGTGCATGATCCTTGGGTGGATGCGGATGAAGCGATGGAAGAACACGGGATTACTCTCATAGAAAGCCCGGAGGCCTGCACCTATGAGGGCGTGATCCTCGCTGTCGGACATGACAGCTTCCGTGAAGGCGGACTTGATCATCTACGCCGCCTTGCACGTGAAACCCATGTGTTTTGCGACCTCAAGAGCGTCTTTGACGGGGCAGAAAGTGATCTAAGGCTGTGATCCACACGATCACAGTTCCCGAGTGACAATCCTCCATATTATCGAAACGCTAGCCCGCGGCGGGGCTGAACGGCTGCTCGTGATTCTGCTACCGGAACTTGTCAGGCAGGGCCAAAAAGTCTCCGTGGCCGTCCGAAGCGCGCCGTATGATCTTCAACCGGAATTGGAGGCAAAAGGCGTTCGGGTCATACGCCTTCCCAAACGGCACAGATGGAACTTGCTTGGGGCAGCGATGGACATTGCGAGGACCGTACCTGATGCGAATATTTTGCATGCACATCTCTATTTTCCGGCCGTGAACACAGCTCTGGCACGGCTCATAGGCTTGAGCCGCGCAAAAACCTGCGTGACCTTTCACAATCTCGCGTACGCCGGTGCTAACAAAGACGGCGTCAAGCTGAGGTTTCGTAAAGTATTGGCACGCAGCCTCTACCCGCGCGGCTTTGATGCCAAATTCGCGGTGTCGCAAGCGGTTGCGGATCATTATCGCGCGGCGCTTTCGCTGGACCGTGTTAATGTTGTTTACAACCCCGTGTCTCTGGAAGCCATTAGTGCGGTTGAAAACGCCACGCCCATGCTTGACACACCTTTGCATATCCTGTTGCCCGGGCGGCTCGTGCGGGAGAAAGGGCATGTCGACCTCATCGCCGCCTTGGGCGACCCACGCTTGGCAGAACTGTCTTTGAAGGTCACCTTTGCCGGATATGGCAAGCTTCAGCACGAACTAGAACACGCCTGTGAGAGTTTGCCCTTCCCCGTGACGATCACGGGGAACTTGGAGCATGCGCAGTTTCTGAGCGTCATGGCGCACGCGGATATCGTTGTCGTTCCTTCCCGCTACGAGGGCTTTGGGCTCACGGCGTTGGAGGCCATGAGCCTGTCAAAACCTGTCATCGCGTCAAAGGCGGGTGGGTTGCCCGAAGTCATGGGAGAGACGGGGCGTCTAGTAGAAACCGGCGACGTGGGCGCAATCAGCAACGCCATTCTGGAACTCGCGAACGATCCTGGTTTGCGTGAGGTAATGGGCAAGAATGCGCGAGCCCGGGCCGAGGAAAAGTTCAGCCTCCCTGCCATCGCCGCGCAACTAATCGAGCTTTACGAGAGACTGACGTCTAAATAAGGACAAGTCGACCACTCTCTTCCAAGTATAAGAAAGCAAGGGCCAACGCATTCCTTATATCCCCTACACGGAGCGCGCTAACCAGTTGATCATACATATAGAGCGCTAAGTATCCATGCCGCTGGTATACAAACAAGAAAAACTCAATATTCTGACGCAATTGCAGAACCGCCCTTGCCATATATCGAAACCCCTGGCTTGATTGGATACGAGGCAAGTGAATAGCAAATATGCATCCTCCGTTTTTGTAAGCAACAACGGTCTAAGAGATCATATAGGGCGAGCTCAAGTCTTTCCATATATATCTGGACTAGCCGCTCACGGACATTCAATCGCAATACTAAGCGTAGAAAATTCAGCCAAATATCCTTCAAAAAAATGCCAAACCAAAGGGATAGATACTTATCAAATCCAACGCCGAACTGGTTATGGGCGGCTAGCTGATAGGCTACTTATAGCATCAAGGCTGGCTCAGCAGCTTGATGCATTGGCTCAAAAAAAAATGCCCGATATTCTCCATTGCCGCAGCTATATGCCCTTATCTGGAGCCCTAAATGCTGCCAGCCGATATCAGTCAAACCTAATTTTTGACATGCGGGGCTTCTGGATCGATCAGCGAATTGAGGGGGGCATGTGGTCCACGGACAACATCATGGGTAGGCTACTGATCCGCCATTTTCGTAAACTTGAAGAGCGCGGATACTCCGAAGCTGCTGCAATAATCGTTCTGACCCATGAAGCAAAGTCTATCGTAGAAGCAAATCCTGCCTATCGTGGTGCCAAAATTTCAGTTATTCCTACTAGTGTCGATCAAAACCTTTTCACTGTAGATTCAGCCATACGTACCGCGAAGCGGGCTGAACTCGGACTAGCACACGACACACCCGTGATTGCGTATCTTGGTTCGAGTAGCGCACTCTATCGTATGGACTTACTGTATCGTCTATACGATGCGGTCCGAGCGCAAGAGCCAAATGTCCGTCTGATGTTTGTAGGCGATCATGATGCGCAACAACATGCTAAGAATGCGGCAAAAATGAATATATCAATGGATCCGAAACATATGATTTGTCGGCGCGTACCTCACGAAGACGTTCCAACGCTGCTAAACTCCGCTGATCTTGGGGTTTCATTCATCATCGGATCACCCTCCAGTCTTGGAGTTTCCGCGACAAAAGTCGGAGAGTACTTAGCGTGCGGACTACCTGTCGCCTCAAACACCGGAATTGGGGATATTGAAAGAATAATTATAGACGGAGAAAACGGGATAATTATCCAAAATGAAAGCGACCAGGAAATCAAGCGCTGTGCCCAACAATTCTTGTCAGGCTTTTCCGCTAACCGACTACGGGTCAAAGCCAAATCAGAGAAATATTTCTCGATGGAAGCGGCCGTGGAAACCTATGACACAATATATCGGAGCTTGGTAAAGTGAATCGTATCGTCATAGTCGATGTTTGCGGTACGCTATATGATGAGAACACTACTGCTGGCTTTGTGCGTTTCTTGGTCGCACAAAGCTGCATTCGGCGCATGGGGCGGTTTTGGCTACTACAGCTTTTAAGAACTAAACTTACTCGGAATTTTGTCATTATTTTGGGTATTGTCCTAAATAGAGATCTGTTTCGGATTGGATACATTAGTTGCCTAAAAGGAATAAGCCGAAATGATCTTCAATACTACGCGGTAGAATACGCAAAAGTACTAGAACGTGAAACAGCAATCCCCCTCGTAAGAGATCGCCTCAAGAAATTTGAATCTAATGGATGGCAACCAATACTGGTTTCAAACAGCTTAGATTTAGTCATTTCCGAAATTGGAGGAATGTTAGGATATGACTGGCTGGCATCAAGCTTGGGTTGGCAGGGTGATATTTGCACAGGAAAATTGTCACGTGATCTAAAAGGTCGTAAACTTGAAGCGTTTGAAGAAGCCTTTGGTTCTTTTCGAACAAAAAAAATTGCGGTTATGACAGATAACCGAAGTGACATCGACTTGATTGACGCGGCAAGCTTATCTGTGCTTATCGCCAAACGAAAACCAAAGCCCTGGATGAAGAAATATGTCAGCGAACAGATATATTACTGAACGCAATTATTTCGTTCTACTAGTTCCCTTTCTCTATACATATTTTTCACGGATGCGTGGACTTCGCGCATTTGGATTCAACGCAATTACTCTTTGGTTTCCCGGAATATTACTAACATATCTTATAGATAAAGAAGATTTTTTAGGAACGATTTATACATATTTCGCAGCATACCTTGTCTTCATATCTGTTTATGAGCTTGGGTATTTATTAAATGATACTTGGGGCTTGCGACATGACGAAACACCGCGTCGCCGAATAGATATAGATTATCATATCTCATTCTTTGTAACATTTTTCTTGATACGAATATTTTCGATAGTTGCTTTGAGCTTCTGGATTAGTGTTTTCTTCGAGTTATGGTTTTGGACTATTTTGTTTCTATTATCCATTGCGATACTTATGCATAATTTTGTTATTTTGCAGGAGATTAAGATAGCAACCTTCTTCCAAATGTCATTGATGAGGTTTAGCATACCAATTATTATCTCTACAGAACTTCATAATAGCATTGCGGTTCTATTTAGTGGATGCATATTTTTTGTTCTCCCTCGGCTTCTGACTTATCTTGATTCGAAAAAGAGATTGAGAATACCAGAAAGAAAAAACCCAAGCTTCTTGATGAAATTTTATCTTATCTTTGCACCTTTTGTTTTTTTGCTCTCGTTTGTAAGCGGGGAAGCTCTAGCAATTTGGGTTTGGCTATATTTTTTAACTTACGCCTGTTTGCTTTATTTCGGGCGTGATATGTCAGTCGTTAGAAAAATCATTGCTACTAAAGAAAAATAGCCGCCATTTTCCCCGCTAGATACCTACTTACAAGGCATTTGAGAGATAAGCGAGAGTTACCTGTATTTTCGACTTGTTGGTTGTATCCAGGTGAAAATACACAATCCTGATGTCATCGTTCTTGGCCTGTCACCTACTGGGCTTTATGCTGTATGGGAGGCCGCAAGAGCGGGGCATTCGGTCTGGGGTGTGGGGGCCCCTGGCGCGCCGGGTCTTTGGTCGCGTTTTCTGTCTCGGCGTATCACTGCACAGACAGCCGAGGCGCGAGTTGCAGAAATCGTGAAAGCATTGGAGCCGGGCTGCAACCACAAGCCGGTTCTCATCATCACATCGGACCAGGACCTCGAAGCCGTGCTAGCCAAAGCAGACGTCCTCCCTGAGCATGTCCATCTGCAGGGCGCGTACAGAGATGGTCTGGCGAACCAGATCATGGACAAGGACCTCTTCTACCAGCTGTGCGAACGGCAAGGCGTTGTCTATCCAAACCTATGGTCCGCCAAAATGCAGGATGCGGCACAGGCGCGCGACCAGATCACCTATCCCGTAATGATCAAACCGGCACGGATTCAGGACGTGAAACATCTGATGGCCGGGCAGAAAGGCTGGATCGTCAAGGACCCGTCCGAGTTTGACACCATTCTGCCGAAAATTCCCGCCGAGGCCGGAACGCTCCTGATGCAGGAGATCGTGCCCGGGCCGGAAAGCAACATCACCCTGTGGTGCGGCTATCTTGATCAAGAAGGCAAGGTGCG
>CAZLTT010000087.1:0-8191 GCA_964562515.1 uncultured Micavibrio sp. | reverse complement strand
ATCGGCAAACCATTTAGGACACAAATCATCGATCATGCCGAACGGGCCTTTTTTCCAGTTATAGCCGAGCTTCATGCCCTCATCGATGTCATGAATTGTATCGGCAATCTCGCCAACCAATTGTGCAGCATAGGTCAGAGTTTGTTTGAGCACTTCCCATGCATATTTTCCGCCTTCATCATCAGTCTCTACAACAGCGCGAATGCCTTTGCGCCCTGCTTTAACAGAGCCAAGTGCGGCGGCTTTTTTCTTTTCGGATTTTCCGTACTGGCCTTCATCGAATGATGCAGGATCAATCGCAAGCGCTTGTTTTTCCTTCACGCCTTTTGGCGCATCGGGGTTGAGGCGGTAGAAACCGCCCTTGCCTTTGCGACCCGTATAACCCGCATCGATCATGCCGTGGATGAATTTGTAGTCCTCAAAAATATCACGGTACATGTCTTCTTTAGGCAATGTTGAAAGCAAGCTTTCCGAGAGTTTGGGCATCAGGTCGATCCCGACCAAATCGATCAGTGCGAATACACCCGTTTTCGGAATGCCGACGGGCTTGCTCATCACCGCGTCGGCAACTTCGATGGAAATGCCTTGTTTGATGGCTTCATTCACGCCAGCGGTCAGCCAGAACACACCAAGACGGTTGGCGATAAAGCCCGGTGTATCGTTGGTGCGGACAACACCTTTACCAAGATTTACATCACAGAATTCGGCAATCGTTTCGACCGCATCCTTATTGGTTTTTTCACCGACAACCAGTTCCAGAAGGCGCATATAGCGCGGCGGATTGAAAAAGTGGGTGATCATGAAATCTTTGGCGAATGAATCCGGCTGCCCTTCGATCAATTTATGCAGCGGGATGGTCGAGGTATTCGAAGATACGATCGAGCCTTTTTTACGGGCCTTTTCAATCTTCTCATACGTTGCGTGTTTGATTTCCAATTTTTCGAGAACGACTTCGACGATCCAGTCACAATCGGCGATTTTATCGAGGTCATCATCGATCGTGCCTGTCTCGATGAGCTTCGCGTTAGATTTTCGCATGAATGGCGCGGGGTCGCTTTTCAGCATTTTTTGCACCGCCTCGGCGGCGAGGTCTTTGCCCTCAACCTTGATGTCCAAAAGTACGACCGGAATACCCGCATTGGTGATTTGCGCGGCGATACCGCTGCCCATTACGCCTGATCCGATAACTGCGACTTTTTTGATTTCCATGTTTAAACCCCTTTTGGTTTATAAATATTCTTAATCCAGTAGCCTTTTAAAAACGGGAGCGTGAGTGTGGAGAGGAAATATCCGCCCGCCGGCACGCATGCATGAAGATAAAACTTCTCAATTCCCAATAAGGCCAGATACGCGGCGATAATCACATAGGTTGCGATGGTGATGATCACTTTGCGCGTCCATGACGTTTCCCAAGCCTTATCCGCTTCGACCTTTGCGTTTCTGGCTTTGAGTTCGTCAACGGACATGTATCTAGATCGCCTCCAGAACCGTTGCTACGCCTTGTCCGCCGCCGATACACATTGTAGCGAGGGCGTATTTTGCACCTTCACGTTTCAGCAGGCTTGCGGCCTTACCCGTGATACGCGCACCCGATGTTCCAAGCGGGTGACCAAGCGCGATCGCGCCGCCATCAAGGTTTACCTTCGACAGGTCAGCACCAAGCTCTTTCAAGACTGACAGGCCTTGAGCCGCGAACGCTTCGTTCAGTTCAATAATATCGATATCATCGAGTTTGATGCCCGCACGGTCGAGCGCCTTTTGCGTTGCCGGAACAGGGCCGATACCCATAATTTCGGCTTTACAGCCCGCAACCGCGACGGATTTAATCCGCGCCAGTTTCGGCAATTTATGTTTGTCGGCATATTCTTCGGAACACACCAGAACAGCGGCAGAACCATCGGTCAACGGTGATGATGTCGCAGCCGTCACCGTACCGTCCTCAAGAAAAGCAGGTTTCAATGTCGCCAGTTTTTCGGTTGAAGAATCGGGGCGGATTGTCCCGTCTGTCTTCACGTCACCAATCGGTACGATTTCGTCATCGAACTTACCGCCTTCGGCCGCAGCAGCCGCTTTATGGTGGGAGCTGACGGCGAATTCTTCCTGCTCCTCGCGGCTGATTTTATATTGTTTAGCCAGATTTTCCGCAGTTTCACCCATGGAGATATAGGCTTGCGGGTATTTCTCGTACAATGCAGGGTTCGGCATCGGGTTAAAGCCACCCATCGGAATACGGGACATGCTTTCAACGCCAGCGCAGATAAAAGCTTCGCCTGCACCCATCTGGATCGCGCCTGCCGCGATATGGATCGAGGTCATCGATGAGCCGCAGAAACGGTTTACAGTTGCGCCCGCTATGGAGACCGGAAGCTCCGCATGCTGAACTACCAGCTTGGCAATGTTAAAGCCTTGCTCGGCCTCGGGGAATGCACACCCCATCAAGAGGTCTTCAATATCATCAGCGTTCACGCCTGTTTCACTGACCAGTGCCTTAACGACTTCAGCCGCCATATCATCTGGGCGAACCTTGGCCAGATCGCCTTTATTCGCGAAATGCATCGGGGAGCGTTTGAAGCCGCAAATTACGACGGGTTTTTGCATGAGAGTACCTCCAATTAGAACTTCGAATTCTTAGTGACTTTACAATGATATAGGTCACGGGTCGAGGGTTTTCGAGGGGTGAGTATCGTCGCATTTTTTGTTTATGCGGATTTATATTTGACTTGGGCCGCGGAATCAGGCAGATCAAGCGATAGAACTAAATAATCCCTAGTATAAAAAAATCAGGAGATATGCCGTGGGTGCAGCAGCAGATGCCAGAGGCTTTAAAAGAATTTGTTTAAATTGCGGAACGCGTTTTTACGACATGAATAACCGCCCGATCGTGTGTCCATCTTGTGACACAGAATTTACAGGCGAGATCAAGGTCAAGAGCCGCCGTTCACGTGGCGCCGCCGCCAATGAAGAGGCGGAGGGTCAGGTTTCCAAGAAGACTGCCAAGGATGCGGAAACCGACGAAGACGAGGATGAGGACGAAGACGAAGATGCAGAAGTCGTCAGCCTCGATGATCTGGATGAAGACGATTCCGGTGATGACGACGATGAAGACGAAATAAGCGGTGACCTCGATCTGGATGACGACGATCTCGATGAGATCGATGTTGATGACGATGATCTTGGTGACTTGGAAGACCTCGAGCCGGATGCTGATCTGGACGAAGACGAAGATGAGGACGAAGACGACGATAAGAAATAATCGTCCTCCCTTTCAATTTCATGTTTAAAACCCGATTTATTCTCCCCGCGACCTTGAACAACATTGAGGTCGCGGTTTTTGGTGAAGCAATCAGTGATCTGGGGTTTTCCCATTCGGCGCTGCGTCTGGAAAACCATCATGAGGCCGATTGGGCTGTCGAGTTAATGAGTGAGCATCCCGTTAACGATAACCTCCTCCGCTCACGCCTTGAAATCGTTAGTGAAGCGCACGAAATTTCTTTACCGCACGACATCGAATTCGAGCATGAAGAAGTCGAGAATAGAGACTGGCTTGAATATTCCTACAAACAATTCGAGCCTTTTTCCGTCGGCTCATTCTTTATATACGGGGCGCATTATGATGGCGAAGTTTCCCCGTCGCAGATTGGTTTGCAGGTTGATGCGACAACTGCCTTCGGTTCAGGCGAACACGGCACGACCAAAGGATGCTTGCTCGCCATGGATGATATGTTCGAAATGGGTGTGTGCCCGTGGAACATTCTGGATATGGGAACAGGTAGTGGCATTCTGGCTATCGCAGCATGGAAGCTCTGGCGCGCCCCTGTTTTCGCAGTGGATAACGACCCCGAAAGTATTCGCGTCACAGAGCGCCATGTCGAAGATAACGGGCTGCAACTGGGCCGCAGTAAGATTGAAACTTTTGTGAATGAAGGTTTTGCAGGCGACAAAGTGCAGCAAAAAGGACCGTATGAATTGGTGATTGCCAATATCCTGCCCGGACCGCTCAAGGCAATGGCACAAGACCTCGAAAGCGTCGTCGACGATAACGGCTACGTGATTCTGTCCGGTATCCTGAATGAGCAGGTTGATGACGTTCTGGCCGTGTATGAGCGCGGCACTTTACGCAAACTCGAAGAACGTAAGATCGACGGGTGGTCAACGCTCGTGCTGCACCGCAGCTAGTGCACTGCACATAAGTCATTGATTTGACACATATATTCTATCTCTTTAATGTTTCGATTACGCAACCATTTAAAGAGTAAACATGAATCAGCCATTACGCCTCGTCGAGACAGACCATACAATTCACGAAGATGTTTCAGCTGCCTTGAAGCCACAGGCAAAGCCTCTTAGAGACCTGAAGACCGTCAGTAAAATTTCCGTCTACAGTCAGTTGGATTTTCATCGTTCTGCCAGTGTTGCCGAATCCGAAAGCGGTTATGATAACCAACCTTTGATACCGTTTTTTATACATGCTGATCCGATCGAACTTGATGGCCCACATGACGCATCGGATGTCAGTGCCGCTATTTCATCGCGTTTTGATGAAGCACAAACGCCACATCTGGTGGGTTTACGCGAACGTATTTTCGCCGAAGCGCAGCGCGCCGGATTATATGAGTGCGAGATGGAATATCTTGGTGTTTACGGTTACGGCGAACCGGAAACTACTCCACCGTAACGGATTTGGCGAGGTTTCGCGGTTGGTCGACATCCGTACCCTTGGTCACCGCAACATGGTAAGCGAGCAATTGCGCAGGCACAGCATAGAGTAAAGGTGCGGCGAAGGGATCGACATCCGGCATTGGGATCGACCATTTCAGAAACTGTTCCAGTTCCTTTAATCCCTTTTCGTCCGAAACCAGTAAGACCTTCGCGCCGCGGGCGACATTTTCCTGAAGATTGCTTGCTGTTTTTTCAAAAAGCGGATCATGGCCAGGTGCGAAAATCGCAATCGGCATTTGTTCATCAATCAATGCTATCGGGCCGTGTTTCAGCTCCCCTGCAGCATAACCTTCGGCGTGAATGTAGGAGACCTCCTTCATTTTCAGCGCCCCTTCCATAGCGAGAGGAAAAAGAAGATTGCGCCCAAGATACAGCATATGCGCAGATTCAAAGATATCTCGAGCGATACCTTGAATATTTTTGCTGCGTTCTTCGTCATGAAGGACATCCGTAATTTGCTGCGGTATATGACGCAGCGCATCCGTCATGGTTTTTTCTTCCGCCGCATCGATCGAACCGTTTTCGCGTGCAATGCACAGCGCCATACAAGCCAATGTCGTGAGCTGTGTCGTTAGAGCCTTGGTTGAGGCCACACCGATTTCAGGTCCGGCAAGCGTATGTAAAACCAAATCGCTTTCGCGTTCAATTGTGCTTTCAATCGTGTTGACGATCGACAAGATTGTCTGGCCCTGCTTTTTGCAGAAACGCAAGGCTTCGAGCGTGTCCAACGTTTCGCCGCTCTGGGACACAAACAGCGCTAGGCCGTCTTTGGGTAATGGCGGTTCGCGGTAACGGAATTCAGATGCGATATCAATATCACACGGAATGCCGGCAACCTGCTCAAACCAATATTTGGCAACAGCGCAGGCGTAATACGCCGTACCGCAAGCAACCATTGTTATGCGTGGTGTCTTTTGCAGTGCCTCCAGAACGTCAGGCGGAATAGAGATTTTCCCCGTTGCCGGATTGATAAAGGAGTTGAGCGTATCGCCGATCACGCTTGGTTGTTCGTAAATTTCCTTCATCATGAAATGACGGAAATTGCCTTTGCCGGTTGTTGCGCCGCTTTGTGCAGTAACACGGATTTCGCGGGTCACTTCGGTGTTATCATTCGTATAAATTGCTGCACCTTCGCGGGTAACGGCCACGCGGTCGCCATCCTCAAGGAAACAGATTTTTTTGGTTAATGGTGCAAGGGCATAGGAGTCACTTGCGACATACATTTCGCCGTCACCATAGCCGATAGCCAGAGGTGTTCCCTGACGGCAGCCGATGAGCAAATCTTCTTCGCCTGCGAAAATCATCACAACGGCATAAGCGCCTTCCAAGCGGTCGAATGTCGCGTTGGCCGCTTCTTTGGGCGTTTTTCCTTGCTTTAAGTAATGCTCAACAAGATGGACGATTACTTCGGTATCTGTCTCGGTTTCAAACCGCGCCTGATTGGCTTCGAGTTCGGTTTTGAGCGCAGCATAATTTTCGATGATACCGTTATGCACAACGGCAACAGAATCGTTTGCATGCGGATGGGCATTGTCCTCCGTCGGGCCGCCGTGGGTCGCCCACCGTGTATGGCCGATGCCAATATTGCCGCCCAAAGGCTCATCCTTGAGCTTGTTGACGAGGTTTTTAAGTTTGCCTTTCGCCCGACAGCGCGCGGGCTTGCCGCCTTCTAGCGTAGCAATTCCGGCGGAGTCATAACCGCGATATTCCAGACGTTTCAAACCCTCCACCAAGTGAGGGGCCGCATCGTCGTCACTTAAAATTCCAATTATTCCGCACATATCTTCATTCTCAGTTAGTTTGAGGTTTGAATTTAAAGTATTTTGCGCAGCGCACAAGTAACAGCGTGTTGCGAAACGTTACACTAGCCTTTCTTTTTAGCCTGTTTGGCTTTGGCTTCTTTTTTCGCCTCACGGAATTTGGCCGCCCATCCCTTGCGGATTTGCGCAGGATCGCGGGCGATGCCGAGTGCATCGGCGGGAACGTCTTCGGTAATGGTTGATCCGGCAGCAACAAACGCACCATCATCAATATGAACAGGCGCGACCAGATTGACATTCGAGCCGACCATCACATCCTTGCCGATGACGGTTTGATGTTTCTGGAAACCATCATAATTCACCGTGATCGCACCGGCGGAGAAATTAACGCGATCGCCCATTTCGCAATCACCGACATAGGCCAGATGGTTCACTTTTGCCCCATTGCCGATATTGGATTTTTTGATTTCTACGAAATTTCCGATCTTTGCATCTTCGCCAATCGTCGTATCGGGACGAAGCCTTGCAAACGGTCCGAGTATGGCGCCTTTTTTAACGACCGCACCTTCGAGATGGGAAAAGCCCTTGATGGTGACGGCTTCAGCGATTTTTACTTCCGGCCCGAAAATCACGTTGGGTTCAATAACCGTATCCTGACCAATTTCCGTGTCATGCCAGAGATACACGGTTGAGGGCGCGTGCATAACGACACCGTTATTCATATGCTCTTCGCGCAAACGATCCTGCAAATGCCCTTCGAGCGTTGCGAGGTCGGCGCGCGTGTTACAGCCCAGAATTTCATGCGTTTCGGGCGTAACGGATACAACCATTTTTGCACCTGTTTTGGCGATAATTTCAGGCAGCTGCGTGATGTAGTATTCGCCTTGTGCGTTATTGCTATCGAGTTGGTCAAGCCATCCACCGAGCTGCGCTCCATCAACACAGAAAACGCCTGTATTCACAAGCTGTACGGCTTTTTGCTCTGGAGCGGCGTCTTTTTCTTCAACGATTGCCTGCAAGAAGCCCGCCTCGTCCAAAATCAAACGCCCATAACCAAAAGGTTTGTCCAGAACGCAGCCGAGTACGGATAAAGGCGCTTCGCCCTTTGATGCAATCAGATCGCGAAGCGTGTGATCACTCATCAGCGGCGTATCCCCGAGCACAATCAGTACGTCGCCATCAAACCCGTCCAGTAAAGGCGCGGCGACACGTACAGCACCGCCTGTGCCGTCGCGGGTTTCCTGTAATGCCGTTTGGTGCGGTTTAACCGCCTCTTCAAGCTCTGGCATGTCAGGGCCGGTAACGACCACAATCTTTTCGGGGTTCAACGCATCACAGGCACCAAGCAGCCAGTTAATCATCGGCCTTCCGGCTAGCTCATGCATAACTTTCGGCTTGTCGGATTTCATCCGCGTCCCTTTGCCGGCCGCCAGAATAATGATCGCCAAAGGGCGAGTATGCGTTGCTTGATCAGTCATAGCGTTATTGTGTTGAAATTGAGCCAAAAAACAAGAGCATTCGCTATTTCTTGCGTTTTTCAGCGACGAGTGATGTCTCGGCACTGTTATATTCAGCCAGATGCATGAACAATGTGCCGTAAGCGGTTTTGACGCGGATTTTTACAGGAACGGCGGGCCCATCCTCGCTCATTTGCCCGATCCATACTGTCGGCAAGGTACCGCGATCACGCCCTTGTTCTTGAATAGAGAGCC
>CAZLTT010000086.1:4674-8481 GCA_964562515.1 uncultured Micavibrio sp. | reverse complement strand
TAACGAACCCAACCGCCTGCGCAATAATTTTCAGCTTCTTCTGTTGATCACGCGCGTCCACCGCATGCACGCCAAGACATACCCAACCAAGAAAAAACAGCCCCAAGAACCTCAAAGAAATAAATGCGATCCTGATCATGCGGCCAACCTGTCAAAAGCAATTTTAGTCTCAGACAAAACATCCTGTATGTTCTGCGCATAGGCAGTGAACTTTTCGATATCCTCATCCTTGAAACCATCTGCCTCCTGCAACATCTTCGCTTCGGCTTCCATTTCCTTCGCTATATCGGAAAGCTTAAGTGCACCCATTTGTTTACTGGTAGATTTCAGAGTATGAGCAGGACGTATAATTGCCTGCATATCCTTCGCTTTAAGGGCTGCGACAATCTCCTCGACACGCTCCCATGAGTTATCGATATAGACATTCAGCATCTCGTCATATTTGGCCTTTAAAATACTGCGCGCATTTTCAACCGCATCAATATCAATCAACCGTGTTTCAGAAATAGAACTTTCGGAGTTGTCATTGACCGTTTCATAATGGCGATCCTCGACGGTCTCGGTTTCAAAAACGACAACATCATGACCAATCGCTTTGCAGATTTTTTGCTTCAGTTCTTTTTTACGCACCGGCTTAGTCAGATAATCATCCATACCCGCTTGCAAACATCGCTCTCTATCACCCTTCATGGCATTGGCGGTCAACGCAACAATCGGCACATCACTAACCTGTCCTTTGAGCTTGTAGCGACAAATCTCGGCTGTCGCCTCGAAACCATCCATTTCCGGCATCATACAATCCATCAAAATGAGCGCGTATTTATCTTCCAGAACCGCTTGTACAGCTTCTAACCCATTTGAAACGATGGTGTAGTCCGCCTCCATCTCCTCCAGTATCTCTTTAATGAACACCTGATTGACCAGATTATCTTCAGCAACCAGTATTGGAACACCGGGAATAACAGGCTCGTCCTTTTCAGCCTTACTGCTCTTCGAATTCATATGATCAAGACGAATAAGAGTATCGGTCTGGCCTTCATCATATTTGGTCCAGACAATCGATATACTCTCTACTAAACTCTTATTATTGACGGGCTTGGGGATATACGCGGAAAAACCTTTTTGTGCGAACTGATCGTCCGCTAACGGTGTACCCGCCGCTGTTAGCATGATCAGACATGCCTTTCTCACCGCGTCTGTTTCATGATCCTTAATCGCCAAAGCCAACATTTCGCCATTCATTTCAGGCATCAAATAATCAACGATCACTATTTTGTAGGGGTCATTTTCAGCTGCGGCCTGCTGCAGCATTTGCAACGCCTGCTGCCCCCCTTGCACAACGTCACAACGCATGCCAACCAACCTAAGTTGTTCTTTCAGTAATTCACGAATAATCAATAAGTCGTCAACAACGAGGATACGAATATCCTTAAGCGCAGGAACTTTCGGATCGGGTTTTGCATCTTGCGTGTTCCTCTGAAAAGGAATCTCGCACCAAAAACTTGTACCAATACCTTCTGTACTTTCGACGCCAATCTCCCCACCCATGAGCTCAACCAGACTCTTGCAAATGGTCAGACCTAACCCTGTGCCCCCATACTGCCGCGTCGTTGAAGAGTCACCTTGTGAAAACTTGTCAAAGATACGCACCTGCGCTTCCTGACTCATACCAAAGCCGGTGTCCTTCACCTCGAAACGCATAACGGCAATGTCATCACTTTGCGGGTCGGGCAGTTCTTCGACAATAACCGCAACATGCCCCTTCTCTGTGAACTTAATTGCATTGCTTACTAAATTGCTTAAGACTTGCCGCAAGCGTACCGGGTCGGCATAGACAAACTGCTCACTGCCCGGCTTATAGCGCACAACAAGTTCAATAGCCTTTTCCTGTGTTTTGCCTGAATAAAGCTGGGCAACATCATCGACGACCTTTAAAAGATCAACTCCGAGCACGTCGAGCTCCAGTTTTCCGGCCTCTATTTTTGAAAAATCGAGAATATCATCGATGATGTGCAGCAAAGAGTCGCCGGAATTTAAAATAGTCTGCGCGTACCCCTCAATTTGCAACGAAGGACGAGCGCCTAAAACCAGCTCGGCCATACCTAATATTCCGTTCATAGGGGTGCGGATTTCATGACTCATAGTCGCCAAAAAGTCAGACTTTAAACGGTTTAACTGAACCGCCTTTTGTCGTGCGGCTTCGGTTTTGTTCATTGCCCGCAGCAAAACACCTATATAGAAAAACACCAAAAGCGTGAGAAGAACACCCAAAGCCATTATCCACGCAAGTTCCAATAGAACGCTGTTAGATAAAATATTGACCTTTTGTTGCAAACGAATTTGAAAAGCTTGGTTTAAAATCTGGGTTTGAAGCGAAACTGAAAACTCTTCATATTTTTGAAATATTGAAGCGGCATTCCCATCATCGCCTTCTAAGCCTGCATCCTCAAAAAACGAAATATTTTTTGACGATCCTGAAATCAAAGTGGTCGTATAAGCTGGGTTAAAACTTGAACTTTCCCTTTGTAAGCTCGACTGCAAAATGCTCTTCAAATCTATCGCAGAGATTACGAGACCTCTTTTGACATTTTTTTCGTCACTCAAATCCTGAATTACACTAAGCGTATAAATCACGCCATTATGGTCTTCGCCTCCCGAAGCAGGGCTGAGCGATGTGCTCGTTACAACGCCCTGAACATGGCCTTCAGCTTCCAAAATAAAGGGACGGTAGGCGGTTTTAAGCAAATCCGCATCAATAAGAAAATCCATATCCGGGTCCGGCGGAATAATCATTTCCAACGCATAAGCATTGCCGTGATATGACGCCCACATAAATTTTTGGAACGCAATTTCATGTCCATCCAAAACCGTCTTTGTAAAATATGCGCGCACATAATCAGCAAACGCTTCGACAGAGTCCCCATTATTCTGCGCGTTAAAATACAGTTCAAAGCCAAAAAGCGTATTCAGATGAAAATCAATTTTTTGCTGCACATCAGACCAGAACTCTATGGCCTGTTCTTGAAAGCTCATCTTTTGCTGGCGCTTAATCTCTTCAAAGCTTCCATATGTAAGCAACACACTGACGATCAGTCCTACGAACAAAACAACATATTGCAGCTTCTTTAAAACGCTGTAAAAGGAGCGTCTGGAATTTATATCAGCACTTAAAGAAGACGGTACAAACTGTGACAAGAACACACCTCGTTTTGCATATGGGGCCTGCTCTTATGGTACGAAAAGCACCAAAAAATACACGATTTTTCAGTGACTTACATACGGTGGTAATAAATTTTTTCTATTTTGCAAAAAAAATCATTCCATGATTTTCAATGATAAAATTCTTTCGTACAAAAATACGGAAAAATCATCGCATTGCGCACTTGCACATGTCGTGGGTTCGTCAATCACAACATCACAAAAAAACGGCACAAGGATCGGATCGCCCTTTGGCAATGCACGCCCCAAACCTTTCATAAAAATCGGATAGGTCGGTACATCGGGATATTTAGAACACAATTTGGCGATACCTTTTTTAAAAGGCTGTATTTGTTCCGGCTCACCGCGACTTCCCTCAGGATAAAAAATAACAATCTCGTCCCTCTCCAACGCTTCATAAATCGGCACAAGCGGATCACTACCTGAAGCTGTGCGCTCAATCGGAATGATATGCATCACATTTTGCGACAGCCACGCGCGTACTTTACCTTTTAAAAAATAATCCGCCGCCGCCACGGGACGCACACGCCGTAAACGCCGCAGCTTGAATAAATTCATCAGAACGAGCGTATCGAGGTGGCTGTTGTG
>CAZLTT010000086.1:0-4574 GCA_964562515.1 uncultured Micavibrio sp. | reverse complement strand
AGCGTGGTACAGACAACGCCGCCCAAAAACCCTTCCCATGTTTTACCGGGACTGATTTCGGGAATAATTTTACGCCTTCCCAATAACTTACCACTGCAATATTGCGCAACATCATTAAACTGCGTCAGGAACAATACGAAGAATAACAGCCCCGCCCCACCCGCAGGTGCAACGACTGTCAGCGGCATCACAAGTAAAAAGGCAAGATGCGCGAGGTTATATACGGTCAGCATCAAGCCCCAATGGATCGTCCCGACCGATTTGATAAACCCGTCCGTTTCTTTGGTCAGCAACAATGCAAACGCAATAAACAACAGCGCGTATACGGGTATGAACATGATGAAAAACCCGTAATACACATGGAACACCCAAAAATATTGTGCGGGCACGAACAGATATGCGAGCAACAAAACACGCCTATCCGTTCGCCGTGTCGGAACGAGTGTGAAATACTCTTTAAGCGCAAGGAAACTGATAAACCCGATCGCAACAATCGCAGCATTCGTACCGAGCACAAACACAATTGTCGCCATAACGATGATATAGAGCCACGTTTTAGTCCGCGCTAACAGCTCCTTAAAATCCTTTTTCGCCAAACGGTTTTTGAGCATAAAGATCATCAGGAATGCGAAGGCAAGAATGGCGTATAATCCCGTCATCCCCGCCCATATCGGGTCTTGCAAAAACTCAAACATCCTTTAACCCCTTTCGCATGCGGTTATAAATCGTTATCGCACACAAAGCCGCCATGACCATCAACAGACCGTTCTGCACATGTACCGACATCTGCACAAAAACGAGTAGATAGCCGAGCACACCGAACGCAACGGCGCGATCACTTTTTCCGAACGGTCCATCATAGCGCCGCTCTTTCTTCAATCCCAAAGCCAGCACGCCCGCAAACTCCGTCATAACGGACAGCACAATGACCGCACCAACAAGCAATGGGTCAAGCAACACAGCAAAGGGAAGATAAAGCGCCGTATCCGAAATCACATCGCCAACTTCATTGAGATAAAATCCAAGGTCGGATTTTTGCCCGAACTCCCGCGCCAACATGCCGTCAATCGCATTCAATGCCATACGCACAAACAAAAAAAGCGGCAGGAGAAGAAGAGAGAGGTCGCTCCCGCCGCTCGCGTAAATCCATAAACCGTAAAGCACGGACAGGATTGTCGCTGTAACTGTCACATGGTTGGCGGTTACACCCGCCCCTGCCAAGCCCCCACAAAGGGGACGTAACAGAGCCTGAAATCGCGGCTTAAGGTCGTAAACACTGACCATTGGTCTAATCCTTGGTTGCTGTCACCACACCAAAGATATTTTGCGCCTCCATCGCATGATTTTCAATGCGCAAGTCGGCAGTACGCGCCCAACTTTGCGTCAATTCGAATTCCCGCAAGCGCATAACCCACAGATTTCGTGTGTGTGACGGTAAGACACGGGCAATAAACTCATGTTGGGGATGATCGGGCTGAATGGTGAAAACCATCTTCCCACCCGGCTCCAGTAACGCCGCAATCTGGCGAAAATGGTTTTGCACCAGATAATCATCCTCGATGATCTCATGCAGACCGGAAACAATCACAAGGTCAGGCTGAAAATCCTCTAGCGATTGTAGATCAAAATCACTAAACGCATCGGCCTGCTCGACCTTTACATTCAGCCCCAGTTCCTTTGCCAAATTTTGTGCGCTCTGCACATTTTCCTTGCGGTAATCGCGCAAAATGACATCCGTTTCGATATGCGGTAGCGCGCCTAGCGCCTCCAAAACATAACGTCCACCGCCACATGCCAGATCAACAATTTTGACAGGATTGCCTTGCTCAACATATAACGCTTCAACGGCGTCACGTATGGTTTGGGTCACCAATTCCCCGCGGTTGCGGATACCCACCCAACCCGGCGCATTCAAATAGACGCGGTCAATTAATTTACCGATACCGAACCGGCCGCTCGATTTATTGCGATACACATATTCAAGCATCACACCGGAATCAAAACCGTAACGATAGCCGACATCAATGCCGTTTGATGTACGTCCGACTGTTTTCATCAGAAAGCTGATGGTTGAGTAATATATCCCTTTTGGATTCCAAAGGGGCAATGGCTTTTTCAATTCATTATATGTAGTGCAAATCATGTCTCTCTCCTTAATAATTAAACACTGTTCAATTATCAGTATTCCACATATCTGTACATTGTTCAATATTTTTATTGAACGTCGTTTATTTTCAATGCTATAGTGGAAGAATAAGGAGTATTTTTATGGCCAGACGCAGCGACCACAACCGCGAAGAACTTAAAGAGCTGATCTTGAGCAGCGCCGCTCAAATCATTGAAAACGAAGGTTCTCAGGGCTTAACGGCGCGTAAAATCGCCAAAGATATCGGCTACACGCCCGGCACGCTCTATAACGTCTTTCCGTCTATGGACGGCATCATCATTACATTAAACGCGCAGACTTTGGACGCCCTACTCGCAGCCCTAAATGACGAACGCTGCATTAATCCAAAAAAATCACCGCTATCAAACATGAAAACCATGGCACGCACCTATCATCAATTCGCCGAGGATAACAGCCAACGATGGCTCTTGCTGTTCTCTCATCAACTCCCTGATGGCGAAGAAGTACCGGACTGGATGCGGGAAAAAATTTACGGCCTGTTCCAACCATTGGAGAACCTGCTTGAACCCTACTTCACGAACAGACAAAGCAAAGCACGCACCCTCGCCGCCCGCTCGCTCTGGGCCTCTATTCACGGCATGTGCTTCCTGCACCGTACGGGCAAACTACCCCTCGTCCATGACAAAGACCCTCTGTCTCCTATGACAGATACATTGATTGAAAATTTTGTCGCAGGATTAGAAAAAAACTAGGCCGCTTTCTTCACGCCCATTTCTTTTTCGACATGAGCTTGCAGGCTGACATAGTCGGTTTTACCAGTCCCAAGCACGAGCATCTTATCCATATGCAGGATATTTTTCGGCACGCCGAGTTCCGTCACGCCGTCTTTACTTGCCTGCGCTGATAACGCTGCCTTGTCCGCATCTTTTTGCGTTGTGACAAGCACAAGCTGCTCCCCTTTTCTTGCATCGGGAATAGCCACCACGGCATGATCGGCATCGGGATAAACTTTCTTGGCAAGTGTCTCCGCAATCGTCAGAGACACCATCTCCCCCGCTATTTTGGCAAAGCGTTTTGCCCGCCCCTTAATCGCGACGTAGCCACCATCTTCGATCTCGACAATATCGCCCGTATCATGCCACCCCCCTTCAGGCGGTTGCAGAATACCCGGCTTTTCGGCTTTCAGATATCCCTTCATGATGTTCGGACCTTTAATGAACAAACGTCCGCCTTCATCGACACCCGGCACATCTTCGAGCTTGTAATCAACACCAACCAGCATGCGCCCGACCGTACCCGCGCGTTGATGCATCGGGGAGTTCAGCGCCACAGCTGGCGCGGCTTCCGTCGCGCCGTAGCCTTCCAATATACGCACACCGAACATATCCATATAGCGCTGACGGGTCTCTTCCTTGACCTTCTCCGCGCCTGCAAAAATATAACGCATGCGGTAAAAATCGTACGGATCAGCCACCCGCGCATAACCGTTCAGGAACGTATCCGTGCCGAACATAATCGTCGCGTTGGAGTGGTAAACCATTTCAGGCACGATGCGGAAATGCAGCGGGCTCGGGTATAAAAACGTCTTCACGCCCGATAGAATCGGCAGGATCGTCCCGCCCGTCAGGCCAAACGAATGGAACATCGGCAGACAATTAAACACGGTATCTTGTGAGTTAAAATCGATCCGAACACTGAGCTGCACGAGGTTGCTCATCAAATTCGCATGACTGAGCACAACCCCTTTCGGCGCACCTTCCGAACCGGATGTAAATAAAATCACCGCTGCGTCTTCAGGCTGTACGGCTTGATATCGGTGCACATATCCCGCAAACGGCAGCTTCATCATCCCTGCGGCCTTATCAATCGTACCGATTTCTTTTTTCAGATCTTCCAGATAAACAATTTTCGAAGTCTCACTGATCGCCTCAATCAAATCTTCAAAACGGCCCAATTCGACAAAGCGGCGCGACGTCAGAACGGTTTTTATCTCTGCCGTTTTACAAGCCGAGGTGACCGCTTGCGGTCCGGCTGAAAAATTCAACATCGCCGGAACACGGCCATAGGCCTGCAAGGCAAAGAACGTCACCACTGCGCCATTAGAGTTCGGCAACAACACTCCGACATTCTCGCCTTTTTCGGATAGCTCCGCGATCTTATCACCGAGCACCAAAGAGCCGAGGATCAGCTTGCGGTAATTTAACGGCTTGAACTCCGGATCTTCACAAGCCGCCGCTTTCGAGCCGTTCACATGCCGCGCTTCCAATAACGCTTTGAACAACGTCTTTTCGCGGTCCTGCGTCATGAACATCATATCTTCCATGACATCATAGAGTTTCTGGCTAGAAATTTTCCGGCGCGTCCGCCCAACCGCATCTTCAGGCACATTAAACTGACGCGGCTCCAAAATCGTCATCGTGATTTTCGGGAAATTATGCAGCGGCAC
>CAZLTT010000085.1:0-8481 GCA_964562515.1 uncultured Micavibrio sp. | reverse complement strand
GACGACAATTTGCCAACGTATTGTGGGTGCGATCGGCCGTCGTGTTGATGAAGCTAGCCCGATTTGTGATGCGCGTCTTGCTGATGGTTCTCGTGTGAACGTTATTATTCCGCCTTTGGCTGTCGATGGGTCATGCATGACCATTCGTAAGTTTACCAAGGATAAGCTGACGCTTGAGAAACTCGTCGGGTTCGGTTCAATGACTCCGTCCTGTGCCAAATTGATTATGGCGATCGGAAGATGCCGCGTGAATGTCTTGGTATCCGGTGGTACGGGTTCCGGTAAGACGACAATGTTGAACTGTCTGACCCGTTATATAGAGCCGGGCGAACGTGTCATTACTTGCGAAGATGCTTGTGAATTGCAGCTGCAGCAGCCGCACGTTGTGCGCCTTGAGACACGCCCGCCAAACCTTGAAGGGGTTGGTGAGGTGACGATGCGCGATCTTGTTAAAAACTGTCTGCGTATGCGTCCGGAACGGATTATCGTTGGTGAGGTTCGTGGCCCCGAAGCCTTTGACTTGTTGCAGGCGATGAATACAGGTCACGACGGTTCGATGGGTACAGTTCACGCCAACAACCCGCGTGAAGCTGTTTCCCGTATGGAGAACATGATCGCGATGGGTGGTTTGAATTTGCCGACTATCGCGGTTCGGGAACAGATTGCCGGCGCGGTGAATGTGATTATTCAGGTGCAGCGTCTTCGTGACGGTTCACGTAAAACCACGCACGTTACGGAGATTACGGGCATGGAAGGCGAAGTCGTGACTATGCAGGATCTGTTCGTGCTTGATATCGAAGGCGAAGACGAGAACGGTAAGCTTATTACCAAGCAGCGTTCAACCGGACTGCGCCCTAAATTCTTTGATAATGCCCGCCAGTTTGGTGTGGCCGATATGGTTCTGGAAGCGCTTGAAGGCGCTTACGATTAATTTCAGACTTTTAAAGGATCTTTGCAAATGACCATTGTGCAAATGATTTTGGTTGTGGCGATCACCTTTCTCGTTTTGGTGATTGTCGGTGCTGTTTACATCAATACGGAACGCAGCCGTCAAAAACGCGTGATGGGTGTTATTCAGGGAAGCAGTCATAGCGGCGGGCAGACTGCACAAAAAGATACGAAAGATAAGCGCCGCGCCGAACTTGCGAAGAAGCTTAAAGAAGCCAAAGAAGGCGATCTCAAAAAAGACGGTAAAAAGAAAACCACGATTGCGATGATGTTAGAGCAGGCGGGGTTAACGATATCGCCCGTTCAATTCTGGGTGTTTTCTTTTATATCGATGGGGTTGCTGACATTCTTGGCCAAGATTATGGGGCAGCCGCCGCATATGCTGATTATCATCGCCATTATCGGTTTGTTTGGTTTGCCGCGTTTTGTTGTCAAAAAAATTACAGCGCGCAGACAGAAGAAGTTTTTGGAAGAATTTCCCGATGCGCTAGAAGCGACTGTGCGCTTGTTGCGTGCAGGTATGCCTGTTTCAGAGGCGATCTCTATGATTGCGCGGGAATTCGAAGGCCCGGTCGGTGAAGAGATGGACCGCATCAAAGATAAACAAAAGATCGGGGTTCCGTTGCATGAGGCCGCTATGGAGGCGACGCGCCGTATGCCGATTGCGGAGATGCAGATGTTTGCAACGGGGTTGTCTATTCAGGCGCAAACCGGTTCAAGCCTGTCAGAGGTTCTGCTGAACCTTTCCAGTGTTATTCGTGCGCGTTTTCGTTTGAAGCGTAAGGTTAAGGCGCTGTCTTCGGAGGCGGTTGCATCAGCCTCTATTATTGCGGCATTGCCCGTTCTGGTGGCGACGGCACTGTATTTTATCAATTACGAGTATATCAGCGTTTTGTTTACGGACTCATTCGGGAATTTGCTGCTTACCGGGGCGATTGTCTGGATGGGGATTGGTGTGTTCATCATGAAGATCATGATTAACTTCAAGATATAAAAGGAACGGTTTATGGATCAGCAGCTTATTATTACAGTTCTTGCATCTTTACTCGCAGCGGGCTCGTTCGTCGCGTTTGCCGTGCCGTTCCTGAATAAAACAGAGAAAAAAGAGCATTACCGTTCGGTTATCGAGAAGCGCCGGAAAGATTTGTATCAGGCGTCTAAAGAAAAGTCGGCGACGGGTAAGGATGCCAGTCCATCGGCAGCCGATACGATCGCGACATTCTATAAGATGCAGGAAATGGCCGGTGCCATGGGTGAGCGGGTTCGTGACAAGTTGTTGCAAGCCGGTATTCGTGACCCGAAAGCGCCCGTGAAATTCATGATCGCGCAGGCGATTTTGCCGGTTCTATTTTGCTCGTTTACCGCATTTATCCTGACGCAAGGACAGATCGAAGTCTCCAGAACGATTGTTCTGTTGTCCGTGTTAACGGCGGCGTTGATCGGGTATAAGCTTCCGGCTGTCTTGATTAAGAACCAGGTCTTAAAGCGTCAGGAGGAAATTAACCTGTCCTTTCCTGATGCGCTCGACATGATGTTGATTTGTGTGCAGGGCGGTATTGGTCTGGAGCAGACGGTTGACCGTGTTGCCGAGGAAATCTCCGAGCATTCCGAGATATTGGCGGAAGAGCTTGGCTTGTTAAGTGCCGAGATGGCGATGTTGAATGACCGCAGACAGGCGTTGCAGGATTTTGCCCGTCGTGTCGGTAGCGGTGCAGGTAAGACTTTTGCGACGTCACTTATTCAGGCCGAGCAGTATGGTACGTCGGTATCACAAGCGATGCGCGTGATGTCTGATGAGTTGCGGGATATGCGTATGGCTGCGGCCGAGCAAAAGGCAGCGTCTTTGCCGCCGAAGCTGACTGTGCCGATGATCCTGTTTTTCCTGCCGGCATTGTTCATCATCATCCTCGGACCTGCGGGTATCTCCGCCGGTGAGGCATTCTAAAACAGATTTTCAGTGAAGTTTAGTTAGTGCTGTGTTCCGGCTTTTTCGAAGGCTTGGGAACAGGCGCGCCGTCGGCTTGTTGAAGCGCAGTGACGATACGCAGGTTGCGTTCGATCTCTGTGCGGTTCGGTGCCACGGCTTGTGCTTTCCTTAAAATCTCAGCGGATTCATCAAGATAGCCTTGTGTAGCCAAATTAAGGGCTAGATTGTTCATGATTGTTGTCGGGTCACCTTGCCACAAGTCCAGGCCTTTACGGTAGGCGCGTTCAGCGGGGGCGTGGTCGCCCTGTGCATCGAGCGCTATGCCAAGGCGGTGATATGCCTTGTAGTTAGCGTCATCGCTCAGGATTGCGTTTTGTGCGTGCTTTTCGGCGGCTTCGTATTCGCCCTGTGCCAGTTTAATGGCAGCGTATTCAGAGGCAGCGGCAGATGATGGCGGGTCTTCCTTGGCGAATGGGGCCAGTATGAGTTCAGCCTGATCGAATTTCTCGGCACCGCGAAGCGCGCTTGAGAATTCAACGGCTACATTGACGTCTGTCGGGGATTTTTTATATGCGCGTTCCAGATAGGATAGGGAGCGTGCGGGCTTTGTGTTGTATGTAGCGGCACGTTGGAGAGCAGACTCGACAGAGGCTGTGTGCAGCTCTTTGCCATCGCTATTTACACTTTGGGATGTTTGGCATGCTGCCAGAAATGTGCATGTGCCGATCGTCAGTGCCAGCATTGATGCATTCTTTTTCAAACCCTGCAAACGCATAAGAATAATCCTTTTTCTTCTTTTGCTTAAAAAATACTCAGTAGATATATCACATTGTCATGTGGGGGAGGAAAGCTCAATGGCTATTCCCCATCAGATGGTTCTTCGCCCGGATCGTTCGTATTGATGTTTAACGCTTCGATCGAAATGTTGTCTCCGTTGCCTGCACTATCAGAGCTTGCCGCCTCGGCGTTGCCACCCAGAGCAATTGCATGGCACATGTCAGGGCAGTAATAGACTTCTGTTTGCTGGCAGTCAGAGTTTCCGGCGCAAGTATTGCGGATACGGATATATTTTTCTTTCGGGCTGGCAATGATGGCGTGGCGTTGCATCATCACATTGCCTTCACGGTCAAGAATGGTGAAGTGCGTTGCGCCCGGTGCGCGTGGGACAAGGACAAGCAAGTCGGCGCTGTCCGCCAAAATGCTGAGATGTGTAGGATTGCCGATGATGATGCTTCCGGCTTCTCCCTCTAATCGCAATAACTCCGATTTGTCCGGTGTCAGTTTGATAGGCGGGTGTGTATGTGTTTCCCCATCATAGCTTTCGCCCTGATTTTCAAGGCTAGCGGCGGGAAGGATGTCTACCGGCGGCGGTGCTTCAGCGTTCATTTGCGCGAATGCAGCTGTTGTAAGAGCAACAGAAATAACAGCAATGCCAAGTATAGTGTGTGTGTGTTTAAACATTTTGGAAATAAGCATGAAATCCCCGAATAGGGTCGTTGATATATACCCAGTATAGCCTTTAACAGCTTAAGAATCACCTTCTTTTTGAGCGCTTTTAAAGTGTATTTTACGTAATTTTTATTCGGTCAGGTTTTACGCTTGTCTTGCAAGCTGTTGAAAGTTTTTCCATCTGCCCGAGGCCTGCTTGCGTATAACGAAGTATGGATAAAAACAGCATAAATCTGGATAGTTTTGGTGGGGAAATACGCGCTGCTGTGGTTGGTGCGTCGGGTGGAATAGGACGCGCATTTGTTGAGCATTTGTCGGAAAGGGCCGAGGTTGTTTCTGTGCATGCGTGTTCCCGGTCAGGCGCAGCGTTTGAGGCCGATAAGGTGACGTCCTTATCTCTCGATTTTATGGATGAGCCCAGTGTGGAAAGCTGTGCCGAGACTATTCGAAAAGCTGGCGGGGTAAATCTGATTGTTATTGCAACGGGTATGTTGCACGACGAGGGCGTCGCCCCTGAAAAATCATTGAAAGACATAGATATAGCTGATTTTAGCCAAATATTGAAAATCAATACTATTGGCCCCGCTTTGGTCTTGAAGCATTTTTTGCCCCTTATTCCTAAAGATAAGCGCAGTGTTACTACAGCGCTTTCGGCACGTGTAGGCAGTATCACCGACAACGGTCTCGGCGGATGGTACGCCTACCGTGCTTCTAAATCCGCGTTAAACATGGTGATCAAGAATGCCGCGATTGAAACGGGGCGCAGATACAAGCAGGCCGTGATCGCAGGGATACACCCCGGAACAGTGGATACGGATTTGTCCAAGCCGTTTCAGGGCAATGTGCCCGAAGGAAAGCTGTTCAGCCCTGAATATTCAACGGCATGCATGTTGAATGTGCTCAACGGTCTTAGTCTTGAGGATAGCGGTAAATGTTTTGATTATGCAGGGCAGGAGATTTTACCTTAATGGGCATTCTTCGGGTTGTTTTGGGAGATCAGCTTACGCACTCAGTATCGTCCTTAACGGACATAGATGCCGAGGCGGACAGCATTCTCATGTGTGAGGTTGCGGAGGAAGCGACTTTTATCAAGCATCATAAAAAGAAGATCGCCTTTGTTTTTTCCTGTATGCGGCACTTTGCCGAGGAGCTGCGGGAAAAAAGCTATAACGTGCATTACACCAAATTAGATGATGATAGTAATGCAGGGTCGTTTACAGGCGAAGTGAAGCGGGCGATTGAGCATTTAAAGCCCGAAAAGATTGTTGTTACCGAGCCGTCCGAATATCGGGTCCTGAAGGATATTGAAGGATGGTCAGACCGGTTTGATATCGAAGTCGAGATTAGGGCCGATGATCGTTTCCTTGCGACGCACAAGGAGTTTCAGGATTGGGCCGATGGGCGTAAACAGCTGCGGATGGAGTTCTTCTACCGCGAGATGCGTAAAAAATACGACATCCTTATGAATGGTAATAAACCAGAGGGCGGAGAGTGGAATTACGATGATCAGAACCGCAAAACACCGAAAGAGCATCTGGATATTCCCGCAACATATAAAGGGCAGACGGACGAGATTACCGATGAGGTCATTGCTCTGGTCAAAGAACGGTTTGATGATCATTTCGGGGATGTAGAGCCGTTTTACTTTGCCGTTACGCGGGATCAGGCCTTGTATGCGCTCAATAAATTTATCGACGAGCGTTTAAAGCTGTTCGGGGATTATCAAGACGCGATGATCGAGGGGGAGCCGTGGCTATATCACAGTCATCTGAGTTTCTACATCAATATCGGTTTGCTGAGTCCGATTGAATGTATTGAGCGGGCAGAGGCCGCGTATCTGGAAGGTTCGGCACCGTTGAATGCCGTTGAAGGCTTTATTCGCCAGATATTGGGTTGGCGCGAATATGTGCGCGGGATTTACTGGCTGAAGATGCCGGAATATGAGAACGAAAATTATCTGGGTGCTGATCGCAAGCTGCCGTGGCTGTATTGGGGTGGTGAGACGAAGATGAATTGCTTGCGGCAATGTGTGAAGGAAACCAAGGAGAACGCATACGCCCACCATATTCAGCGGTTGATGGTGCTCGGCACATTCGCATTGATTGCGGGGCTGGACCCCGATGAGGTGAATGAGTGGTATTACATTGTTTATGCCGATGCCTATCAATGGGTCGAGTTGCCGAATGTGACGGGCATGATTTTGTTTGCGGATGGCGGGCTACTGGCCTCCAAACCCTATGCCGCGAGCGGGGCGTATATCAATAAAATGTCCGATTACTGCAAGAACTGTAGCTACAGCGTAACGAAGAAAAACGGAGATAAGGCGTGTCCGTTTAATTATCTGTATTGGGATTTTATGTTGAGGAATGAGGGGACGCTGAAAGGTAACCCCCGTTTGAATATGAGTTACCGTACTTTGGAGCGTATGGGGGATGAGAAAATTCAGGCAATTAAAGATGATGCGCAGCGGTTTTTCAAAAAGATGGATGGCGGCGAGGTCGTATGAAGAAGTCCGATCTGCCGACAAAAATATGCCCCGTATGTGAACGCCCGTTTGCGTGGCGTAAAAAGTGGGAAAAGGTTTGGGACGAGGTCAAATATTGTTCCGAGCGGTGCCGACGCAACAAAGACGGACAGAGTTAGTCGCTACAGTTATTCGTGCTCGGCAAGGTTTTCAGGATTGTTGATTTGACCAACGCGAACTCTTTCCATGGGATGAAGTGACCTTGTTCGGGCAGGGAGATGATTTCCACATCGGCCGCTTTCATCGCCGTCTTTGCGAACTGCGCATTGGCCGGAGGGACAAGCCAGTCCTTACCCCCTTGAATGATCTTTGTCGGTACCTCGACCGTCGCGAGCGCATCAGCTTGTGAGAGCAGTTCCTTATGCAGGCCCATCATTTCATCTGTGGTGACTTTGAAGGGTTTTGACAGCATCCATCGTGCGGGCGGCACACTGGCGGCGTAATGATACCATCGGGCTTTATGTAGAGCAGGATCTATAGCGCCGGCGAGCAGGATGTTCGCGGACAGGTGTTGTGCATGGTCGATCGCCATTTGCATTTGTACCGGGCCGCCATAGGAATGGCCGACAACGAGAAACGGGCCATCATGAATCTGTAAGGCAGCGTCGATGATCTGGTCAGACTGGCTTTTTAGGCTGATATCGGAGACGCCATAATTCGATTGTGCAAAGCCGGGGCGGTCGACGGCGATCATGAATGCTTTCTTGCGCAAATCTGTGTCTCCCAGATACCGACCCCATGCTTTCCAATCCCCGGGCGCACCGTGAATGAAGATGATTGCCGGGTTACAGGATTTACCCGTCGTGACGGCATGAACTGTTTTGCCGTTATCTTTGTATAAAACGCTCTGAAAGCTCTGGTCCATATGGGCGTGTCTTTGTTGTTTTTCGCCGTCATATGGTGGGTTGCCGCATGCGGAAAGGGCAAAAATCATCAGGGCGAAGGTCAAGGGTCGTATCATGTGTAAAAAATAGTGTGTTTCGATGAACAATCAATTTCTTGTATCTGTTCGCGTAAATGGTATAGACATAACGCACAACTTTTGAGTTTAGGCTGAGTACATGGATTCCGAGACGGGGCGGCAACATTTTGAGGGCAAAGAACGGCCCACCATTGAAAGTACGGTTCGCTTGATCAAGGAGCTTCATGCGGAGCAGTTTGATGATCAGGGGCAACCCTATTTTCTTCACCCTATTCGTGTTTCGCAGAATGTTCTGCGTTTGATTTTTCCTGCAAATGACCCTGATATGGTTATGGCGGCGTTGCTGCACGATACGATTGAGGATTGCGGGGTTGATGCCGACTTTTTACGTGCCCGCGGTTATTCGGAAGATTGTATCGAGATGGTTGAGCTGCTGACCAAACCGCCAGGAGACGAGCGCCCTTATATGCAGGTGATTGATGATTTGATCGCATCGGGCAATAAAAAGGCCATGCTGATCAAAATAGCGGACAACATGGACAATCTTCACCCTGAGCGTTCGTTGCGCGCAGAGCGTTACCAAGCCTCTATTCGCAAGCTCGCGAATGCTGTGGGGCTTGATGAGAATTCCATTTTTGAAAAGATTGCGCATGCCCCGACTTTGGATGAGCTGAACAGCCCACACATGTAAAGAGGGGTTTCAACGCAGAT
>CAZLTT010000084.1:0-8821 GCA_964562515.1 uncultured Micavibrio sp. | reverse complement strand
CGCTCAAACTCCTCCGTGACCGTTACCCGAATATCACATTGGTCGTGGACGCGGGCATCGGCGCACCCTCCCACGCTGCGCAAGTCATGGAGATGGGGTATGACGCTGTGCTGCTCAACACGGCTGTCGCCAAGGCGGGTGACCCACCTGTCATGGCACGCGCTTTCGCACAAAGTATAGAGGCCGGCCGCAGCGCGTATCTCGCGGGGATCATTGCACCACAGGAAAATGCCGAAGCCTCAACCCCTCTCATCGATAAGCCCATTTGGCATCAAAACACATGAGCCTCGCCCCCGAACGCTATCAACGCCAACTCGCCCTGCCCGATATTTCACTGGCGGATCAAAAACATTTGGCTGACACGCATATCGCGATGATCGGTGCGGGTGGCTTGGGCTGCGCCGCCCTACCCTATCTCGCCGCTGCAGGTATCGGTCATATCTCGATCTATGATGATGACAACGTCAGCCGCTCCAACTTACATCGCCAAACATTGTACAAGGACGACCAGATCGGCGCGAACAAGGCAGAATTGGCCGCCGCTTACGCGCGCGAGCTCAACCCTGAAATACAGGCCGATGCGTATCCAAAAAGGTTTGGCGAAGATGATTTAGATGGGGTGCGTTTCGATATTCTGTTCGACGGCAGCGATAATTTTGAAACCAAGACACTGCTAAACACACTTTCTATCAAGCACGAAATCCCTCTGATCTCCGCCAGCGTCAATCAATGGCAAGGGCAGGTCGGATATTTCGCAGGCTTCGCAGAAGACTTTCCCTGCTACCACTGCCTCTTCCCTGAGCTTCCAAGTGACGCACGCAATTGTAACGAGGCTGGCATACTTGGTACGTCAGCGGGGCTGACTGGCATGTATGAAGCGCACCTGACATTACTCGCACTGCTTGGAAAAACAGCCGCGCAGCCCGGGACAGTTTTAACATTTGATTTCGCCAACATGCGGATGCAAACTCTGCATTTGAAAAAAGATAAAACCTGCGTCCATTGCAAAGAAGCTACTGCGCAATGGTCGCCTCATAAGGAACAAGAAATGACAGAGATGATAAGCATGGCCGAGCTCGCCGAAAAGGATCACATCATCGTTGATGTTCGCAGAGATGATGAGGTCGCCAATGACCCCATCCCCTCAGATCAATTAGTACATATGGAAGTTAGCACCGTTCCGCAAAGACACAACGAGCTTCCGAAAGACAAGCTGCTCGCATTTGTTTGCGCCGGAAATGTACGCAGCGTTCAAGCAGCCGAATACCTGCAAGGCCTCGGCTACGACAATGTCATTGTGTTGGATAAATTTTCGATTTAGGCAGCTTTTGAGCCTTTAGCGCGCTCGATACCCTCAGTAATCATTTTACGCGCTTCATCGGCATCACCCCAACGTGATGTCTTAACCCACTTGCCTTTTTCAAGATCTTTATAATGCTCGAAGAAGTGCTCGATCTGCATGCGGTTAATCTCGGGCAGATCCGTGTAATTTTGGATTTGATCATGAAACGGGTGTACATGTGGCGCAGGCACAGCAACGATCTTCTCGTCCATGCCGGCCTCATCTTCCATCAACATCACGCCAACAGGGCGCATCGCCATAACAGCTCCGGGCATAACAGGTGTGCGACCAACGGCAATAATATCAACCGGGTCACCATCACCAGATAATGTATGCGGAATAAAGCCGTAATTACCGGGATAGTACATGGATGTGTGCAGGAAACGGTCAACGAACATCACGCCGGAATCTTTATCCAGTTCATATTTGACAGGAATACCGCCCAACGGGTTTTCGATGATAGCGTTCACAATATTCGGCGCATCTTCACCAATTGCAATTTTAGAAATGTCCATAAGTACTCGTCCTCATTCATACCGGATTTGTTAGCAAAACTCGCCGCGTAGATTACGCGATTAGCGCGGTGAGGCAAGCACAAAAAACAAAAAACCGGGCAGAACCCGGTTTTCATGTCACTACTGTGTCTATTTATTAAGCGGCTTTGGTTTTCTTACCGTCCGTATCTTTGGTCTTTTTCTTGCCGAACAATCCCAACTTTGCCTTCGGAGCTTCTTGCTCGGCAAATTCAGAATATGAAACCGGCTTATTCTCGCGCTCAATTTCCTCAGGAACAAAAATAACGCCGCCACTGGCTGATGCACATGCTTTCATAATCTCTCTCATTCCGGTTGTTTGCTTAATAACTCGGTAAGAGTACATTTTTTTGCATGAAAAGACAAATTTTAGTCATGCAGTGCACAATAATTATACTTAACACCGCCAAAAAACGGTAAGAATATTACTGTGGACCTAGACTTTCGAGGATGCTTTTAATCGACGGGCGTTCTTTGTATCCTTCTTCCGCCAACACTTCCAAGACATTAGCATCTTTTGAAATGATATAAATATGCGGATGGGGAACGCCGTAGGCAAAGTGATCCGCATCAAACTCCTCATTCAAAATCCCGAATGCCTTGATAACGTCCGAACCTTCATCCGAAAGAAGAATCAGCTCGACATCAAATTTCTCAGCAAAACTTTTCAGGGTCTCCGGCTTATCATAGCTGATAGAAGCGATGTTATAGCCCAAATCCTCGATTTCTTTTTGGTGTTTCGACAATTCCACCACTTGAGATTTGCAATACGGACACCAATCCAAGGAACGCACAAAGACTAAAACCAAGCCTTTTTCGCCGACAATCGTCTCGAAATTGGCATTTGCCCCATCTTGGTTCAACGTCATCAGATTATGCGGCAAGGGATCACCGACACCGGTTTTAGCCTGCGCAGGCATTGCCGCAAAAACAACAACGAATGAGAAGAGTGTAAGCAGAGGGATGAAATTTTTCATGATAATCCTGACCTAAAAAAATTAACGTACCTATCTACGTTCGCGTATACGACGCTCATGGTTACTTAAACCACGCAAAGCCGACCCATCATCATCACTTCCACCGTCAGTCAGTATCTTGGCTTTAGCCAAAAATGTGCTGTCAGGCTTACCGGACCAACATAACGGCAAATGCGGTGCATCCTGAGTGAGAACGTAAATATAGTATTTCTCTTTAACGGTAATCCCGCCGCACTCGTCCAAAAGCCCGGCTTTTCGCACATAGGTGTAATCATTCAGATAAGAACCATCAGGAACACCCCCTGGTCCGTAAGGCGGGTTTGCCCGCTCAGAGACGCTTAAACGATAACTTGTCTCAAAGCTGTTATCTTTACTGACAAAAATCGGAAAGCCGTCAGCGGCATAACCGACATGCGTTAGCTTTTTAGATATCAACCCCGTCGGCACTCCGCCATAAACATAACCAACATCAGTTACGGCCCCACCATTCTTATCAAGCGGCTTTTTTAGAATACCCCAGTCCTTATTCCCGTCCCAATATGACGACACAGCATGCTTGATCGGAACACCATCAAGGGACACACCGAAAAAATCGACAGAACGGACAGGTGTCGGCACCTGGGCTTTTTGCGGAGATGCATCCACCTTAAATGCCGTTGCCTGCGGCTGAATGCCCAGATTCTGATAATTTGTCGCGGCATGCTGAGGGATGCCATAGCCGCTGATATAGCGCACATCGTCTTTTACGGTAATCGATACCGTCGGAACAGCGCCGCTACCTTGAGCATGGGCAAGAGAATAAGACAAAAGTCCGCTTAAAAGGACAGCTGCATAAACATGCATCTGCTTTGGCAATGTATAAAATTTCATTCAATAATCCTGTAAAAGAATGCGTTAAAAATCAATGCTTTTTATCTTTCTGCAAAGCCGCTTCAGCCTTCAAGATACTAAGCCCGGCCCTTGCATGCCCTTCGAGCACCAAAACTTCGCCTTTGGCCCTCTCCCGCGCATCACGAATTCGAATGTGCCGCAAAACGCGTTCGCGGTCATTATCGGTGTCGGCCCGTAACCACAAATCTATCGCTTTCAAATCCTTGTAAAGCTCCTCAAAAGATAATTCGACATCATCGACAAGCGCCCGCATCTGCTTCTTCGCATCCGAATTTTTAGTTTTCAGATCATCAAGCTGTTCCATAACACCGCAAACGCCCTCGATCGGGCCTCTGAAATCCTTGTAATATTTAACGTCTTCGGCCAGATCATAAACATCATCAAGCGTTCCGCCGTCTACGTTACCGCAACGCGGGTCTGCCTGCGCCACAAAGGGCAAAAAGATAAACAGAGAAAAAAGAGCAAAATGAAAAACACGCATAGCAAAGCACCCATAAACTGAAACACTCTTTTCAGTATACACCAAAACGCATTTCAACGGTTTCCCGGCTTTTAATGAACGATCATTGAAATAAGGCTAATTACACCAGAAACAAGCCACACACGAGTATAAGCGTGATGTGAAACACCGTGCCGAGCATAACGATTTGTGATTTTTTGATTTTCATAGCACCCTCTTTTATTAACACTTTATTAATAATATCATGGCGAAGAGACGTTCAGCAAATTTGCCCTCCAACCTCAATTAAAGAAAAACAACCATGAGCAACAAACAAGACGACCGCAAAAACCATAACAAACCAGGTTTTGTCAGCGCGGCTTTAGCCCTGGCGGGGTCAATCGTGATCTATCAAGGCGCAATTATCTTGCTCGACCCGATCATCGGAGGCAAACACGGCGACTATGGCACTGGCATATTTCTGATGTTTGTGTGGCTTATTTGTTTTGCGATCGCCGCTGGCATAATCGCCACTATTACTTCAAAAATTAAACAGCTTTTCAAAAAGGCCGATTAAAAAACACGTTCAAATGTGTTTTCATAGGCCATGAATTCAGAAAACGCCCTTACGCCTGCGCCCGCCCCTCTCATGCACAAAACCCTGCTGCTGGTTTGGCCGCTGCTGATTGGTATGTTCATGATCATGGTCGGCAACGGTCTACAGGGAACATTACTGGCCTTGCGCGCAGAGGTCGACGGGTTCGCGATCGCCGCCATCGGTATCATGATGTCGATGTATTACTGCGGCTACCTCGCCGGATGGTTCATTATCCCGCGTATGATCAATTCGGTCGGGCATATCCGCGTCTTCGCCGGCTTTGCATCTCTCGCATCAACGACCATCCTTATTCAAGGGTTATTCGTCGACCCGTATCTGTGGTCGATTGTCCGTTTCGCAAGCGGGATCAGTTTTGTCGGCTTGTTTATTGTCGCCGAAAGCTGGCTGAACAATATCGCCCCCAACCGCCTGCGCGGATTAATTCTCAGCTCGTACATTTTTGTAGTGAATGGCGGATTGTTCGCAGGACAGTTTTTCATCAATATCGGTTCAATCGAAACAATCGGTCTGTTTGTGCTCGTCTCGGTGCTGATTTCTCTGTCTCTCGTGCCCGTGACATTAGCCAACAAGGCATCACCGGAGTTTGAGGAGGTAGAGAACCTGCCGCTGAAAAAACTTCTGAGAACATCACCACTCGCCGTCATATGCGTTCTATCCTGTGGTTTCATGAACGCGGGAATGCTCGGTATCGGTCCTGTTTTTGCACAAGGTTTGGGCCTCGGGATCGGCCAGATCTCCATCCTTATGGGCGCCTACGTTTTGGGCTGTGCGGCTATACCACTCGTTGGTGGGTGGGTATCCGATCGCGTTGACCGCAGAAAAGTGATCATTGCCACCTGCTTGGTCGGTCTGACATTCAGCGTCTGGCTCGTCGTCGACACAAGCTGGATCTATTTCTGCGCCCTCATGGTCGGCGGTTGCTCTACGGCAATCTACAGCATCGGTGCGGCCATGATGAACGACCGCCTGAAAACCTCACAAATGACCTCCGCCACGGCATCGCTCATTCTGATCAACGGCGTTGGCGCGTGTATTTCTCCGATCCTACTCGGAACGCTGATGCAAACAGTCGGCTACAGCAGCTTTTTCACCGCGTACGGAATCGTCTTTGCCGTATCATTTGTTTTTGGCCTCTACCGTAACTTCACCGGGCCCGATATCAGTGTTGCCGATCAGGGCGAATTTCAGACTATCCCTGCACGCTCCGGTGCAGGTATCGCCGTTATCGCCGAAGAGGATTAAACGCAACACATGGGCAAGGCACCGACGAAAAGGAAAAATACGCAAAATTTTTACGGCTTGGCTATCAAAGCCTTGCAATCGGGAAACCGTACCCATGCGATGGAATATGCGTTTCAAGCATTCGAACAAGCCCCGAAAGACCGAGATGTCCTTTATCTGCTTTCGCATATTTTAAAGTCGGCAAGCTTTCAAAACTACAATCCGAAAATACAAAAAATCATTCAACGGCTGATCGTAACGAAATGCATAGACCATCAAAACCTGAGCAAAGCTTGGCTCTCTCTCCTGTTAGCCGATCCGTCTTTTAGCGAATTTCAAAAGCTTCACCAAAACAAAGAATTCGACACGGAACGTTTACAAAAGGAACTAAACACACCGTTCCTGCTCGCGGGCTTGGAGGCCTTCATTGTTTTTGACTATGGGTTTGAAAATACTCTGAGGCATCTGCATTCCGAAATTACAGCAGGCAACATCCACGCCCGTAATTTCACTAAAGCCCTTGCAACCTATAACGCGCACACCGAAGGGCTGATTTATCAGGACGATATAAAACCTATCAAGGTTGATGACAGCATTGAAATCCTCAGCACTCCCGACAACACAGTTCATCGCGAAGTTCGTGAGATGTACGAACAAAACCCGTACCCGCGATGGCTGAGTTGTGACACTCCGCCAGCAGACACGACCAAAACACATAAGCACTTAATCGCCGGTTGCGGCACCGGATACGGAACGGCTATGACCGCCTTGATGTATCCGAATGCACAGATCACAGCAATCGACCTCAGCCTCGCAAGCCTGACTTACGCAAAAACAAAAGCGCGGCAATGCGGCGTGAAGAACGTGACATTTAAACAGGCCGATATTTTAAAACTGGAGGGTTTAGAGAGTGGTTTCGATATTATTGAATGCTCAGGCGTCCTGCACCATATGGACGCACCCTTAGAAGGCTGGAAAGCGTTAATCGACAAACTTGCCCCGAACGGCAGAATGCATATCGGCCTTTATAGCAAACCGGCCAGAGCAGATATTTACAGCGCCCGCGAAATCATTGAGCAGCAGGGCTTCAAAGCCGACTATGCGGGCATTACAGCCGCACGCAAATATATATCCGCCTTGCCCGAAAAGCATCCGGCCAAAGCGGTCCTTTCACGCCGTGATTTTTACAGCATCTCTTCATGCCGCGACCTGCTCTTTCACTGTCAGGAATTTTGCTACACTACAGGCGAGATTGCCGACATGCTGGAAGAATTGGGCTTAACCTTCGAAGGCTTCGACATACCTAATGCGCAAATCGTAAAAGCATACAAACAGCAATTCCCCGACGACCCGATGATGAAAAACCTTTCAAACTGGGGTGCCTTTGAAACCCAAAACCCCGATACCTTCAAAGGCATGTATCAATTTTGGTGTAAACCGACAAACACTTGACCAACACAAGTTTCGGGTTGAAACAAAGGCGCTTCACCATATTTCATATAAACGATAGTGACGCTGCTATTTTTTTAACCACCAAAGGAAACACTATGAATATTGAAAACAAAACCGTCCTCATCACAGGCGCAAATCGCGGCATTGGGAAAGCATATGCCGAAGAGTTTCTAAAAAGCGGCGCGGGTAAAATCTACCTCGGTGTGCGGGACCTCAAAAGCGTTGAAGAATTCGCAGCACAAGCCCCTGAAAAGCTCATTCCGGTTAAGCTGGATGTCACCAATGAAGACGACATCACCGCCGCCGCGCAACAGGCCGATGATGTAGAAATTCTGATCAACAACGCCGGTATCCTACATATGGACAGCAGCATGGATTCAGTGGCAGAAAACGCCCGCAAAGAGTTCGAAGTCAACGTCATCGGGCCGTTATTAATGACGCAGGCATTTGCGCCCGTTCTCAAGAAAAACGGCGGCGGCGTGCTCATCACAGTCTCATCAATTGCTGGACACGTAACCTTCCCCGGCTTCGCATCATATTGTGCCTCAAAATATGCCGCGCAATCACTGATACTGAGCCATCGTCTGGATTTAAAAGAACAAGGAACACATGTGATTGGCGTATATCCCGGCCCCATTGAAACGGATATGACCAATGATGTGCATATGGACAAATTTGCACCAAGCTTAGTCACGCAAGCAACCATTGCCGCAATTAAAAACGGTGATGAAGAGGTCTTTCCGGATCCGATGTCTCAGGAACTGTATGAAACATTCCGCAAAGATCCGAAGGCGGTTGAGGCAAATATGCTCGCTATGCTTCAAGAAGCACAAGAAGCCGCTTAAGCGCTTAAGCGCAGCACAATACGCAAACAAACAAAAACCGCCCTCAAATGGGGCGGTTTTTTTGTTCAATCGAAATAAGTTTGAAATAAAATGAGTTTGGAAGATCTGGCAGCGAACTACTCTCCCGCGCCTTAAGACGAAGTACCATCGTCGCTAAGAGGTTTCACGTTCCAGTTCGGGATGGGATGGGGTGTTTCACTCTCGCTATAACCACCAGATCATCCAAAACCATTTTATGATGAAAAGTCCAAAGTCATACAAAACCGAGCTTGATTGTAGCTACAGCAGACTTACCGCTGCGCGTGAGTAATGGGAGTATAAAATCCATTACGTCATATAAATTCAAGCCGATCGAGCAATTAGTACTGGTTAGCTTCATATGTTGCCATACTTCCACATCCAGCCTATCAACGTGGTGGTCTTCCACGGCTCTGATAGGGAGTCCTGGTATTGAAGGGGGCTTCCCGCTTAGATGCTTTCAGCGGTTATCCTGTCCGAACAT
>CAZLTT010000083.1:1886-9276 GCA_964562515.1 uncultured Micavibrio sp. | reverse complement strand
GTGCGATTGAAACATCCGCTTGAGACAGAACGGGTGCGTCGTTAAGACCGTCGCCCACCATCAGAACCTTATGCCCCTGCTCTTGCAGCGCTGTAATTTTCGCGAATTTATCTTTCGGATCTTGTTCAGCAAAATGTTCATCAACATGCACTTGCGCAGATACGGTATTCACAACCTGTTCGCGGTCACCGGACAACAAAACCGTGCTTACATTATGCTTTTTAAAATGTTCGATCGTATCGCCGGCGTCTTCACGCAGAACATCTTGAAGCAAGAAACAGGTTTTGTTCCCCCCCTCTTTTTCAAGCCAGACCTCAACAAGTCCGGAATCCGTATCTGTCTCTTCGCCGCACCACGCTCTACTGCCGAGCCGGAGGGACAAGCCGTTAAGCTTCGCTTTTACGCCGCACCCCTCCACTTCCTCGACATCATCTAATCTGAAAAGCTCTCCTGCGAAAGAGTTGGCAATGGCTTTAGATGCGGGGTGGGCACTTACAGACGCGAGTGATGCAGCTAGCTGTAAATCTTTTTCGTCATACTCTTCGACCAAGCAAAGCCGTCCATAAGTCAGCGTCCCTGTCTTATCAAAAACCGCTGTATCAATGCACGACAGCCTTTCCAGTGCATCACCTGATTTGACGAAAACGCCTTTTTTCATTAGCCGTGCGATGGAGAGAACTTGCACCACAGGGACAGCGAGGCCTAGCGCACAAGGACAGGTAATAATCAAAACCGTCACGGCCACGAGTAATGCATCCTGCCACTGTGCCCCCATAACAAATAGCCATCCGACAAAAGAGAGCAAAGCCATAAGATGTACAACAGGCGTATATAAACGCGCGGCTTTGTCGGCAATTCTGACATAGGCCGCTTGGGATTGCTCTGCCTGATCCATCAGCTTCACGATATCGGAAAGCAACGTATTATCTGTCGCTTTTGTTACCTTAACTAAAAGCGGTGCAGTCAGATTCAGTGTGCCCGCATGGACATAGCTATCCTGCCCGACATCACACGGCAAAGTTTCACCCGTTATCAGGGATGTATCGACGGAGCTGTTCCCGTCAATAATATTTCCATCAGCTGGAATGGTTTCACCCGCAGGGACACTAACAACCATATCCTCTTTCAAATCCTTGATCAGAACACGGCGCTGTTGTCCGCCCTCAATGACCGTGGCAAAGCCCTGAATACTTTTGAGCAGAGTGTTCGCCGAAGAACGGGCGCTCTGACGGGCTTTGAAGTCCAGAAAGCGCCCAACAAGCAAGAAAAATGTAAGCATCACAGCCGAGTCAAAGAACACATGCTCCCCGTGATTAATGACCTCGAACAAACTCATCCCACCTGCCAAAAGAATGGCCAGAGATATCGGCACATCCATATTGGTTTGCGCGTTTGATAGAGCCTTCAGAGCAGACCTGAAAAACGGACGGCCAGAAAACAGAATTGTCGGCAAAGCGATAATCGCGGAAATCCAATGCAGAAAATCCCGTGTTGCCATGCCCATTGTCTCCGCTGATGTGCTCCATACACCAACGGATAGCAGCATGATATTGCCCAGTGCAAAGCCCGCAACACCAAGACACAGAAGCAAAAAACGCTCTTCCTTCTTTTGCGTATTCTCAAAACTTTCTGGGTCAAACGGCTTTACGTCATAACCTAGCCCTTCGACCAAAGATGCGAAATCATTTGCCCGTTCCTCTACCCCCGTCCAAGACAGGGAAAGCATACCTGATGAAAAATTCAGATTTACGCGCTCGATGTCATTTTGCACCTTTAACGACCCTTCGATTTTTTGAATACATGCAGCGCAATGCACACCCGAAACAATAAAGCTGAGCGATAATGTTCCATCCTCATTATGCTTCACTAAATTCCGGTAGCCTGTCTCCCGGTCCGCCGTGTCTAGTTGCTTACGAACACGAAGCGGGTCTGATATTGCGAGCTGTTCCATAATGCTTTTAATTGCGCTTCCCAGCGACCTTCCATAGGTAAATCAATTGCCGCTTCATATACACCATCTGCAACGGGTTCCATTGTGACGGTAAAGTCGCTGCCGTCCTTTACCGACCTGTATAGCAGCGCCGTAACGTTCGCATCAATCGACCGGCCGCTTTTGTCAAAAAGTTCCCACTTAAGCACACCATTTTCCCAAGACGGTTTGTGCTTCACAACGGGCTGCGCGTCGGCCGCGGCCAATGTCTCGTTGTAAGCAAGTCCTTTTTCATATGGCTGATCGGTTACCACGCCGCTGTGGGTGCTCAGTGCCGTCGAAATAAAGACGACATTTACAGCCACGACTAAGGCAAAGAATGCAACAAAACACAGAAGAACCCACGTTCCTTTTTCAGGAGCTAAAATTGATTTCACCGTCAGTCCCTCCGTGTGATGAATTTGCTTTGGTAGGTATCCTGCACATCTTCATCTTTAAGGGTAAAGGTAATATTTCTCGGCTCGGCCGGATCAACATCCGCAATCACGAAAATATGATATGTGCCGACGCTGTCTGCAGGCACGTAAATATTTTCACTGTCTATACCTTTGGCAGCTCTCACTTCGATAGATGCATTATCCAACCCATCCAGTGAGAGCGTGTAGGTTTTGTGCTCTTGTGTTTTGTTTTGAATTTTCAGCAAGTAGCCATTTCTGATCTCACCGCCTGAAAGCTGAACAAACAAGGGGTTACGGTCATGGATAACCGTGATATCGAGAAGCGAACGATTCAAGAGTGCATACAGCATAATACCGCCCACAAGCGCCATCACTGCCGAATAGTAAATGGTGCGCGGGCGGATAAATTTGAAATTCTGGTTACTCGATTGCTTATCGCACTTGATGTTGTTTTCGGTATCGTACCGGATCAAGCCCTTGGGTAGCTCCAACTTCTCCATCACTCCGTCACATGCATCGACGCACAGACCGCAAGCGATGCACTCCATTTGCAGTCCTTCGCGAATATCAATTCCCATCGGGCACACTTGCACGCAGAGGCTACAGTCAATGCAATGCCCTCTACCGTCCCAACTATCCCCTTTTTTATGCTTACCGCGTTTTTCGCCCCTTGCCTCATCATAGCCGATAACCAACGTATCTTTATCAAACATCGCCGATTGGAAACGCGCATATGGGCACATATATGTGCAAACCTGTTCACGCGCAAAACCTGCCATGAGATAGGTGCTAAAGGTCAAACCTGCGACAAAGGCCAGTACGGTCGGTGAGACATCAAGTGCGAACGCCTCGCGCAGTAAGGTTGGAGCATCATTAAAATAGAGAACAAACGCACCACCGGTACAAAAAGCAATCAGCAACCAAACAAAATGCGTGGCCGTGAGTTTTTTAACCTTGTCCCATGTCCACGGTCCTTCACGCAGTTTTTTACGCGCATTCCTATCGCCTTGAAAAATCCGCTCCACCCACACGAACAAATCCGTCCAAACGGTTTGCGGGCAGAAATATCCGCACCAAACACGGCCGAACAGGCTGGTAACAAAGAAAAGCCCGATCGCCGCGAGAATAAGAATGCCTGTGATGTAATAAACTTCGTGCGGCCAAATTTCGATCCAGAACCAGTAGGCACGCACATTCTCGAGATCAATCAGTATGGCCTGATCAGGGGCTGTCGGCCCGCGATCCCATCTTAAAAACGGCGCGAGATAATAGATGCCCAGAGTTACGACCATGGCCACCCATTTCAACTTCCGAAAACGCCCCCATACACGTTTTGGATAAATTGTTTTCTGCTTTTCGAAATATTGCAGCACTCTCGCCTCTATTCCGGAGAGGTCACAGCCTCTTCCTCATCAGGGATTACCAATTCCTTGGTTTTATCTTCAATTACAATTTCGGCTTCAGCTTCCCCTCCGCCCAGTTGATGCAAATAGACTGTCAGCTGCCTAATCGTCGGCTCGTCCAGACGCTCACCCCATGCTGGCATCATGCCTGCGCGAGAAGCGTAGATTGTCTCAAAGACATCTGCTCTTTTTCCGCCATATAGCCAAATAGCATCGGTCAGGTTTGGTGCGCCAAACTCTCTCAACCCCTTGCCATCCTCACCATGGCATGAAGCGCAATTCTGCATGAAAATTGTTTGACCAGTTTCAAAGCTCTCGGTTACGTCTTCATCGGAGAGCGAGAGAACGTAATCAACCACAGCGTTGATTTCTTCACGGTTCAGCAGCTTGTCTTTTCCAAAGGCAGGCATTTGAGAAAGGCGTGTATCATAGTTATCCGCACGAATACCGTATTGTAGGGTTTGATGAATATCCGTTAACCTTCCGCCCCAGAGCCAATCATCATCAATCAAGTTCGGATAGCCCTTGAAACCGGCAGCACCTGTGCCGTGGCACGTCGCGCAATTATCTTTAAACGCGGATGCTCCGCCAGCCATAGCAAAGGCATATAATTCAGGATCATCGAGAACTTCGTCATAGTCGGCTTCATTAAAACGCTCAAGATATGCCTGTTGGCGCTGTTTGATTTCAGCTTGCGATTCACGAAGTTCGGCAAATTGCGTATAACCACCTGTTCCCAAAGTATGGCCGGAAAGAGTGGGCCACGCGGGGTAAACCACGAAGTACCATACTGACCAAACTATAGTTACCAGAAAAACCCAAACCCACCATCTTGGTAATGGGTTATTCAGTTCCTTCAAGCCGTCCCATTCATGCCCGGTCGTCTCTACACCGGATACACTGTCTATTTCTTTATTCTTGTCGTCACTCATTCCTCATTCTCCTTGAACGGGATTTCGCCATGTTCCAAATAGTCCTTCTTCCCACCCGGGCGGAACGTCCAAAGCGTCGCTCCGCAAAAGAAGAGGAAGAAGAACAGCAACCCAATAAGCCCCAAATCAGGGTCTGCGAAAAAATGTTTCACTAGTGTGCCTCCTCTACTTCTTCCGGATTCTGGCTTTCCTCTTTTTCACCGAAAGCCTCAACGTCTCTGGCTTTGTCGAAATCAACCATTGTTCCGATAACCTGCAGATATGCGACCAAGGCATCCATTTCTGTGATGTGATAAGCCTGACCATCAAAGTCTCGAGCATTTACGCTCTCGCCGTAGCGTTCCTCAAGACCAGACACATCTACGCGCCCGGGTGTCGTCGCTTGTGCGCGGGCATCGCTCTCAGCGTTCTCGATCATTTCATCCGTATATGGGACACCCAACGCTCTCAGTGTTTTTAAATGTTCGTCTACATCATGAAGACTCGCACCGTTTTTCATCAAAAACTCGTATGAAGGCATGATGGACTCAGGCACCAGATCTCGCGGCTCTTTTAAATGCGCGACATGCCATTCGTCAGAGTACTTGCCTCCAACGCGGGCCAAATCAGGCCCTGTTCTTTTTGATCCCCAAAGAAACGGGTGGTCATACATGCTTTCGGCAGCCAAGGAATAGTGTCCGTATCGCACAACCTCGTCGCGTAGCGGTCTGATTTGTTGGGAATGACATACAGCACAATTTTCACGGATGTAGATGTTTTGCCCAACCAACTCTAAGGGCGTATACGGACGCACACCGTCAACAGGCTCAATGACCGTTTCCTTTCTGAACAGTGGAATGACCTCAACGATGCCGCCAATAGAAACAACAACGATAACCAGCAATAACAGTAGTATAGCGTTCTTCTCTAAATGCTCGTGATTAGACCAACTCATGCCGCTGCTCCTTGTTGTGCTGTTCCATATTCTTTCTCATTCACGTCACCGCGGATTGTCTTCCAAACGTTGTATGCCATGATCAATGCGCCGCTGAGATAAAACAGACCTCCAAGAACACGGATCATGTAATAAGGCTTCATCGCGATTACGACTTCGATGATGGAGTTCACAAGGAAGCCCATATCGTTGTACTCGCGCCACATCAGGCCTTGGTTGATACCCGCAGGCCATAGAGCCGCGATATACAGCACAATCCCCAACGTGGATATCCATAGATGCATAGAGATCAGTTTCGTTGAATACATGCGCTCTCTACCCCAAAGCTTTGGCACAAGGTGATAAAGCGCTCCGTAGGTGATAAACCCAACCCAGCCCAAAGCACCGGAATGAACGTGACCAATTGTCCACTCAGTGTAATGAGACAGTGCATTAACGGCCCGGATTGACATTAACGGCCCTTCGAAAGTACTCATCCCGTAGAATGCCAGTGCGATGATCATAAACTGTAAGACCGGATCATCCCTTAGTTTGTGCCAAGCGCCGGAGAGCGTCATAACACCGTTAATCATGCCACCCCAGCTCGGCATCCAGAGCATGATGGAAAATGTCATACCCAAGGTCTGCGCCCAGTCAGGCAAGGATGTGTAGTGAAGATGGTGCGGCCCCGCCCACATATAGATAAAAATCAGCGACCAGAAGTGCACGATCGACAGTCTGTATGAGTAAATCGGTCGATTTGCCTGCTTGGGGATGAAGTAGTACATCATTCCCAAGAAACCGGCAGTCAGAAAGAAGCCCACCGCGTTGTGACCATACCACCACTGGATCATAGCGCTTTGCACACCGGCATAGGCGGAATAGCTTTTGGCGCCCAGAAAACTTACCGGAAGCGCCAAGCCGTTACCCAAGTGCAAAATAGCGACCGTAATGATAAAGGCGATATAGAACCAGTTCGCCACATATAAGTGCGATACTTTTCTTTTAATCACGGTCATCATGTAAACATACAAATACGCGACCCAAACCAATGTGAGCCATATATCGGCATACCACTCCGGTTCCGCGTATTCTTTAGACTGATTTACTCCGAGCACATACCCCAAGGCAGCCATCACGATAAATGCCTGATACCCCCAGAATGTAAAATTAGCCCATTTGTCGCCGAACAGCCTCACTCCGCATGTTCTCTGCACAACATAATAGCTTGTAGCGAAGAGTGCGTTACCGCCAAAAGCAAAGATAACAGCCGAAGTATGAACCGGACGCAAACGACCGAAGCTTAGGTAGGGTTCGATATTGAGGTCGGGAAAAACCATCTGCAGTGCAATAAACACACCCGCAGCAAGCCCTATCACGCCCCAAAACAAAGTGGCTAGCGTAAACTTTCTTACGATATCATAGTTGTAATTAGGTGTTTCTTGCACAGAACTCATACGTCTTTCCTTTAAAACTTCCAGTATTCAGACAAAACCAACCCCGCCAGAGCAAACAGCCAAAAGCTGCTGACGATCATTGCGCCTTGCGTTACTCGGGTTGAGATATTCGGATATTTACGCAAAACCGATTTGGCCCCGAAGCCAACGATCATAAGCGCGGGCATAGTGCCGATAGCAAACGCGCCCATAGCAAGGGCTGAGTGCACGGGACTTTGCGCGGCCGAGGCAGCCAGAACTGCCGATACGACCAAGCCGCAGGGCATAAAGCCTAGCAACAGACCAAGGACATAGCGT
>CAZLTT010000083.1:0-1786 GCA_964562515.1 uncultured Micavibrio sp. | reverse complement strand
ATATATGTCGTCATGCGGCCCAAATGATAGGGAATCAGCAAACTGTCAGAGAGCCTCTTCAATTCTACGTTTGAGGCGGTTTGCGCCAAGACAAATGGAGAGCACATTCCCGCACAATGGGTAAAACCACCCACCAAGCCGACGAGAAACAGGCTCAAAAACAAGCCATAAGATGTGCTAAAGCCCGAAATACAGTTTAAAATATCCATTTGCTTCACTATATTAGTTCATTGTTAGTGTGTAGCTTGTGGACGGTAATAAACATTGACTAAAGTCAATTCGGACCATAAAAAACACCAAAATCTAATGTTATGAATTTAAAGAAACTCGTCATATTCGCGAACGCGTCCGATCGCTTCTTTGAGACACTCGAAAGTGATGCTCAAACGACTAAGCACGCAAAAGGCAAGGTGCTGTTTTTGCACGAAGACGAGGCACGGTCATTTTTTCTGGTTAAATCTGGTTGGGTAAAGCTTTTCAGGGAAACGTTAGATGGCAGCCAGTCTGTCGTTGACATACTCCCCGCAGGCCAGATTTTCGGTGAAACCGCTATCTTTCAAGAAGACACATACCCGTACTCTGCGGAAGTTGTTGAACCCGCAGAAATTCTAAGCTTTCCTCTGTCCGCTCTAAAAAGAGAAATTCAGGATAATAACGAATTTGCCTTTAGCATGATGTCTTCTATGGCGCGTTACAGACGGCAACAAGATAGGGAAATCGAGCACAGAACTATACAAAATGCACCACAGCGTATCGGTTGTTTTTTGCTAAGACTGGCAGACCAACAGCAATCAGGGCCCGTGACTATCCACCTTCCCTACGACAAAACGCTTGTTGCTTCTCGATTAGGTATGCAGCCCGAAACTTTTTCCCGTGCATTGTCTAAACTCAAATCTCAGACAGGCATCACGATTAAAGGCGCTACAATCGAAATGGAAAACCTCAAGCAGCTGGTGGAATTTTCCTGTGCGGCCTGCTCTTCCGAGTTTCCATGCAAAGATCTAAAAGCAAAAGCCTAGCAATCATACATCCAGTCCCAATTTAATTTGGCCGGGTTTTGAATGTATGCTTGAGGATTTTTCACCACATCCCTTAGATATTTTGAGCTAGTTGTCCATTGTCGGACACATTGGCAATCCTTACAGTCGGCATGATTTTCGACGTTTATTCCGCTTGCATCAAAATGGAACGCATACGTTTGCGCGGTGTCTAAAACAACGACCTCGACAATATCCGCCTCACTCGCTTTCTCCAGCGCTTTGAAAATCTGTTTAAATGGAAAGCGTGAACGGCCCTGTTCGAGGGCCCTGTTACAAATAGAAACATACTCATTGATGAGCTCGTCTCTACTGTTTTGTGAAGATGTTTGGTCGCAAGTCTCCATTTTCACATCATGTTTAATACTGCCAAAAATGGAATTGACCAAAATCAATTGAAACTCAAAAAAAACTGATACGCTTAGAGTATGGAAACACTCGTAGCAGATAAATTTTCGTTCTTTAAAAAACTTAAAAAACCAAGCAAGCAAATGTTTTGGGCTTGGATCGCCTATCAAACCGTTAAAGGCACACTCACCACCTCTTTGATTTGGGTTCCCTTGTTTTGGGCGTGGATGTCACATTCTTAAAAATGCTATCAGATAGAGGTAATGGTGCCTCCTTCGATGCTCGAACTCCTATTCGCTTCGCGAATATACTTTAAAAATGTGAGAGTTCACTTCAGCGAGCGATAAGGGATGTTTCTAAAGATAAGCATCGGCTTGATAATGGTGCCTCCGGAGAGACTC
>CAZLTT010000082.1:0-9499 GCA_964562515.1 uncultured Micavibrio sp. | reverse complement strand
AGTTTTTTATTTCTGTCAGCGTGTCTGCATGCGTGTTCAGGATGCCCAAGGTGGCAGGTATGGATGATTACATCTCGAAGCCCGTTGATAAAGAAAAGCTCGCGGGGTTATTGCGAAAATGGGTGCCCGGAAACGTGCAGGTTGAACAGCCTCGTGAAGATATTGTTCGCAGTGCTTCAGAAAAAGACAGCGTGTTTGACTGGTCGTGTGTTCGTGAGTTTTCGGAAGGGGATGCGGAAACTGAAAAACAATTGATTCAAATGTTCGTGCAAAATCTTGAGCAGGATTTGAAAGCTTTGGAAGACAGTTTTGCCGCGGATAATTTTGAAGCGTGGGATAGTTGGGCACACAAACTTTACGGGGCATGTGCGCATATAGGTGCGAAATCGATGGCGGAAGTTTGCGACCAAGCCCAGTCTTTAACTGCGGATGAAGCCGACAGGATGGGCGATTTGCATCAGGCGATACTGGGTGAGTTTAGAAAGGTGCGTGATGTCTTAAAGGGCGGGGTCGATACCTAAAACCATTTAAGCTTTTTAAAGAGCGCGATTTGCATGGCAACAAGTGCCGTGAGCATACCAATAAATATCCAGAATGCGTTCGGGTCGTCAGCTCCCGGAATACCGCCGACATTGATGCCGAGCAATCCTGTTAAAAAGCCCAGAGGCAGGAAGATCGCGGCGATTACAGACAGGACATACATGTTTTTATTCATGATATCGCTCAGGGCGTTGACCAGTTCGTCCTTAATGATTTGTGCGCGTTCGCGGACGGAATCCAGTTCTTCGACATAACGCATGATGCGGTCCTGATTTTCCTGAAGCTGTCTGCGGTTTTTATCGTTGATAAAGGACAGTTCGGAGAGACGCAGTGCGGCCAATACATCTTTTTGCGGGGCGATGTAGCGGCGCAGTTCGATCGTCTTGCGACGCATGTCGATGATCGCTCTGCGTTTGGTGATGTCAGGGTTGTCTAGGATGGCTTCTTCGATCTGGTCTGTTTCTTCATCCAGTTCGGTTATAACCGGGTCCATGCGTTCAAAGAGGCGTGTGGACAGCATGGTCAGGAAGTCGCCGCTGCTTTTCGGGCCTGATCCTTTTTCCAGTTTGTCCCGCATATCCTGAACGGCTTTAAGCTTTCGCAGGCGTGTCGAGATGATGGTGCGTTCCGTCATCCACATGCGGATGGAGATCATGTCTTCGGCTTCGGCGTTTTCATTAAGGTTTACACCGCGGAAAATGACCAATGCGTTGTCACCGTCAATGCTAGCGCGCGGACGTGTTTCGACTTCGAGTAGTGCGTTCAGCGTCAGGGTGTCTAGCTCGGGCATGTATTCCTTGAGCCAGTTTTCCGCGCCATCATGGCCGGCATCCAGATGAATCCAGACAAGGTCCTCGTCAGCCAGACATGATTTGATTTCATCAGGGGCTAGATTGCGTGCGCCGCCTTTACGGTCGAGTTTGTGGGCGTAGAGAATGCAATCATTGCTCATGCAGTGTTACTTCTTCTCGATGCCAATGCGCGGAGAGTAGATAGGTTCCGGCGATTCAATGAGCGTGAAGTCAGGTTCTGCCGGCACGTAACATGTCGGGGCTTTTGTCTTGAGCAGCTCGGGCCATTTTTCAACCCATCCTGCGTCATGTGTAGCATCCTGAATGAAGGTGTGATCGACACAATCGGTGTCGCCCAACCATTGCAGGTATTCTTGCAGGTGCGATGATGGTGTGACTTCGTCGCGGCCACCCGTGAAGTGGTGTTGAGGGAGGGCGCGTAAGGATGCCAGATGCGGCATCAGTGCGTCCTTATCAAATTCGCCCGCTACGGTTCTAAGAGAAAGCACGTCAGTTCGTCCGGAAGCCAAAAGCGCGGCAACGGTTGCTCCATCGTCATAGCCGACAAGGTGGAAGTTGGTAATCGTGTAGCGCCCCTTGATGCCATCAAGCGCTTCGTTCAGTGCGGCGATAACCTCTGGGTTGTATTTATTTGCACCCCAATATTCGCCGCAGTTACCGTCTCTGATAGTTAGGCCGGAGTACTGACACGGGCGGGCGAGATAGGCGATATTATCTGCCTTGTCTTTCGATGCAAGATGCAGTGCGAGCGGGTTTTGCGGTGTCGGGTCGTATAAAACGCTTTCATTATCGTTGATAATGTCATTGTTGCCGTCGCCCGCGATATAGATGGTCGCAGTTTCGTTGCGCTCATGCATGCGTTCAAAAGAGGTGAGTTCAAAAGGGCCGATATCGATTTTTCGCTCAATCATCCATGCAGGGGCTGCCAGACGTTTTGCTGTGTGATAATTCAGCTCATCATTGACGGTACATGCGCCAAGTGAGAACAGTCCTGTGCCGAGAGCGGCAAATCCTAAAATGTGTGCGAAGTTTTTCATAGCCTTGAATCTCTGAGTGTTTTCAGAAGATTATCACAGGTTTTGGGAGGATGCATCCTCTCTCTTGGGTTTCCATCCCTCTTTCCACTGTTTTAGCGGAACAATTTCGGCCGGGTGGCCGTTATCGTGAAACCACGAATCTACCGCGTATGGCGCACGCGAGCGTTTTTCACTGATGACTGCGCTTTGGTGCGGCCAACGTCCTGCGTGGATTAGCGGGAGGCGGCTTTGCGGAGTTTCGATATTGTGGAATTGCAGCAAGCCGCGCTGTTTCAGGGCCGCCAGATAAATCGTCGTGTTGGTTGATTCGTCAACGCAGTCATGTTGCTTTTGACCCGCGTTTCGGAAGGTGCCCCATTTATCCGCATCCGTTCCGGTTTGTGCGCCGACTTTTTGTTCGAACAGGCCGATTGCGCGTTTTATGGCGTCTTGTTCCTGCTTGTAATCTTTTGGCTTTGGCAAGAAGGCGATTTCGATATCGCGCCAGTCTTGTTCGGAAAGGGATGCAGTCACAACTTTGTCACAGCCATAGCCGTAGCAATGTTGGAATTGATGAGGGTTAATGTCGGCATCAAGGCCTTTGCCTTGGAGGTAGTATTTGTAGGGGGCGTATTCACCGTTTGCGCATGCGGCCATTATTAGACAGGCAAAGATGGCAATCGTTTTTTTCATGCGGCCAGTTCAATGATGATCGGGGTGTGGTCGGACGGTTTTTCCCAACCGCGCGGGTCTTTATCGATTGAACAGGATAGTAGTTTGTCGGCAATTTCCGGAGAGAGAAGAAAGTGATCAATGCGGATGCCTTCGTCTTTTGGCCAGCGTCCGGCTTGATAATCCCAGAATGTGTATTGGCCACTTTTTGTGTTGAGGGATCGGAATGCCTCATACAGGCCGAGATTGATCAGTTTGCGAAAAGCGGCGCGGGATTCAGGTTGTGCCAGTGCATCGTTGACCCAGGCTTTGGGGTCATAACAATCCTTGTCTTGCGGGATGACGTTGAAATCACCACCAATGGCGAAGGGGATGTCATTTTCGCGGAGTTCTTTGAGACGGGCGTAGAGGCGTTCCATCCATGACAGCTTGTAGGTGAATTTTTCCGTATCGATCGGGTTTCCATTCGGCAGGTAGATATTGATCAGCCGCAGTCCGTTCGTTTCGAATTCGATATAGCGGGCCTGCTCGTCCGAATCGTCACCGGGGAGTTTATCGAGGATGACCTCTAAGGGTGTTTTGGAGAACACGGCGACGCCGTTATAGGCCTTTTGTCCGACGAAGGCCGTGTGCCATCCGAGGGTTTCAAAATCGGCACTCGGGAATTCTTCGCCTTTTAATTCCTGCACCATCAGGACATCAAGATCGCTGTCTTTCAGCACCTTTTCGACATGCTCACGGCGGGCTTTGAGCGAGTTTACATTCCATGACGCAATTTTCATTGGAATAACTTTACACAGCGAAGCTTGTACCGCAACCACATCCGCTTTGTGCGTTCGGGTTTTCAATGATGAACTCCGACCCAATCAAATCGTCTTTGAATTTGACGGTCGAGCCGTTGAGGAAGGGCATGGAGATGTCATCGGTGATGATGCTGTCTTCGAAGGTCAGGTCTTTGTCTTTGACCTCTTCGGTTAACTCGAGGATGTATTGAAAGCCGGAGCATCCGCCGCCTTCGACGGTGATACGCAGTTTGAGCGCTTCCGCACTGCGTTGTTCCCGTAATTCATTTATGCGCTTTACCGCGCTGTCATCAACCGTTATCGTCATACTACTATTATATAGCGCGGAAATATAAATGAGCAATCTTGCAGAACAAAAACCTTCCTATAATTATTGCGCCTTGCCGCTAGCGGCTTATGCCTGTGTCCCCGAACAATCGCGCGGCCGTGTTCATGATGAGCCTGTAAGCGAGCATAGAAATGCCTTTCAGCGCGACCGTGACCGCATTATTCATGCCTCCGCTTTTCGTCGTTTGAAATATAAAACGCAGGTTTTTGTTTATGACGAGGGCGATCATTACCGTACCCGCCTGACCCATACTCTGGAGGTTGCGCAGATTACGCGCTCTATCGCGCGGGAGCTGATGGTGAATGAGGATTTGGCCGAAGGGATCGCGTTGGCGCATGATCTTGGGCATACGCCGTTTGCACATATTGGCGAGGAATATCTGTCCAAATGTATGGAGCCGTATGGCGGGTTTGAGCATAACGACCAGTCATTACGCGTGCTGACGACGCTGGAGCGCAAATACCCGCAATGGAACGGGCTGAACCTGACATGGGAGACTTTGGAAGGTGTGGTCAAGCATAACGGGCCGCATAAGATTTCCAAAGACGGGCCGGAAGTTGCCGTGCGCGAGTTGCAGACCCAAATGGATCTCGAGCTTGAAGGGCATGCATCCGTCGAGGCGCAAGTTGCCGCGCTATCCGATGATGTTGCCTATAACAACCATGATGTCGAGGACGGGTTGCGGGCGAAGCTGTTTACGCTCAAAGATCTTGAAGATGTGCGCTTGCTTGGTGCTGTTATGAAAAAGGTGCGTAAGGAGCATGGCGATCTGGAGGAGCGGTATCTCGTCAATGAGACGATCCGTAACATGATCGGTTCGATGGTGAATGATGTTTTGCGCGAAACCGAAGGGCGTTTGAAAGAGCTCGGCCCGCAAAGTGCCGATGATATTCGCGGAGCAGGGCGCCAGATGGTCGCGTTCAGTGATGATATGCGTGAGCAGGTTGATGAGCTGCGCACGTTCCTGTTCGACCGTATGTACCGCCATTACACTATTAACCGCCTGCATTTGAAGGTCGAGCGCATAGTGACCGACTTATTCACAGCTTTCACCAAGCATTACGACGTGCTGCCTGATAACTGGCAGGAGCGAGTGAAAGAAGCGGGAGGCGTTGATGATGAGCGGATTCGGGCGCGTGTCGTATGTGACTATATTGCCGGAATGACCGACCGTTACGCGATCCGTGAGCATGAGCGCTTGTTTGATTTGTATTGGGACCTGAAATAAACTCGTTTCACTTTTAAATGCGAATCACTGCGTAGATGTGTGAGGTAACAAAGCTATGAACCACGACCCAAATTCACCCAATACCAATTATCCCCGTTTCGGCACGCAAGAGCCACAGCAATATGGCTTGCAGAATTTTGATGTGCCGCCGTCACGACAGAGTGCTATCGAAAGCGCGCTTGGCCCGACGATTATCGAGAAATTGACCAACCCGCTTGTGGCGACGTCTGCTTTGGTTGTTGCGGGCGTATTGATTGCGGGTGTGATGTTCACGTTCTCCGGTTCGGAAGATGCAGGTGAGCCGCCGATCGTGGTTGCCGAAAATGTCTTGTATAAAGATATCCCCGAAGATGCGGGTGATGTGCTGATTACCGGTGCCGACAGCACTGTGTTCTCTAGCATTGAAGGCGATGAGATGCCTGAAGGTGCTCCGCTTGAGAATTTGTTGGCCGAGGATAGCGACACAGATGAGCTCGCCGCGTTTGCACGCGAAGTCGAACAGGTGATCGAGGAGAGCGGTGCTGATGCAGGTGCGAGCGAAGCTGAAGAGATCAAGAATGATGTTGCGACCATCGCCGCTGCTGAAACTAAAGAGGCGGCCCCTGTTGAGATTAAGAAAATCGCGAATAAGGTTGAGACAGTTCCTGTTGAAACAGTGATTGAAAAGCCTGTCATTCAGCATAAGGCGGGTGAAAATCCCGAAACTCTGGAGTTTGTCCGTTCTGTCCTAGAGAAAAAGGATAGTGGCGGTGCAGGCAGCGCGAGTGATGTTGCCACGCGTGCGAACGAAGTGGCGACCATTAAACCTGCCGCAGGTGATGCGGGACGCACGGTGAGTGTTACTCCCGGCTCTTATTACATTCAGCTTGGCAGTGTGAAGTCACTGGCGGGCGCGGAAGCGGAGTGGGGCAAGATTAAAGATGCCTTTACTGCCGAGCTTGGCAGCTTGCCGCATCGTGTGGAATCTGCTGATCTGGGTGAGCGCGGCATGTTTTACCGCATTCAGGCCGGTCCTGTGAGCAAGCAGAGCGCGACCGAAATTTGTGAATCCATTAAGGCGCAAAAGCCCGGAGGCTGCCTCGTAACGCAGTAATGTCTCTTGGCACTTAATGACGCGAAAGCCGTTATATTTTCAGTAAAGGGCGCGGTTCTGTCCGAAAAGGAAGCCGCGCTTTTTCGCGACAGTAACCCTTTGGGTTTCATTCTGTTTGCGCGAAATTGCGAAAATCCAACGCAGCTCAAAACCCTTGTAAATGCTTTGAAAGACACGGTCGGGTGGGATTGCCCGATTCTTATCGATCAAGAGGGTGGGCGTGTGCAGCGCCTAAAACCGCCAGTTTGGCGTAAATACCCACCGATGAAGCATTTTGGCGATTTGGCCGCAGAAGATATGGATGGTGCGTTGGAGCAGCTGCGCTTTACCATTTTGCAGATTGCGGACGAGTTGACCGAATGCGGGATCAATGTGAATTGCGCACCGGTTCTGGATGTATTGTTCCCTGAGACCCATGATGCGATCGGGGATCGCGCGTTTAGTGCTGATCCTGAAATTGTTGCCCGTCTGGGCGCGAGCGTTATTCGTCATTTTTCAGCATCCGGTGTGACGCCTATCATCAAGCATATCCCTGGTCATGGGCACGGAAAAGTGGATAGTCACAAGGACTTACCTCGTGTTCTTGAGGGTGAGGGTGTTCTCAAAAATATAGACTTCGATACGTTTCGTATTGTTTTAAAGTCTGTTCAGGATATCCCCGTTTGGGCGATGGTTGCGCATATTGTGTATGAGCAAATAGATCCCGATCACCCTGCGTCCGTGTCGCCGACAATCATCGAAAATGTCATTCGTAAACAGATCGGCTTTGACGGTTTTCTGGTTTCCGATGATCTGGATATGCATGCCTTGAAGGCCTATGGAGACATTTCTAGTCGCGTTTTGGCCACAATCGAGGCGGGGTGTGATGCCGCGCTTTACTGTGCGGGCGATATCAAGGTCATGGAGAAAATTGCGAAAACTGTGCCTAACTTGACCGCAAAGGCGCAGGAACGCTTGCAAAACGGGCCTTTTAGTCGCAATATAGCGGCATGAGTACAGCTAGTCAGACCAAGCCTGAATTTCAGGAAGACCCGCCCCGTGTCGCACCGAAGCGTGAAGCGGATGCTTTGCTGTTGAATATTGAGGGGTTTGAAGGGCCGATTGATGTGTTGTTGGAGCTTGCCCGCAACCAGAAGGTCGACCTGATGCAGGTATCAATCCTGCAGCTTGTGCGCCAGTATCTGGGCTTTATCGAGCGAGCGAAGGAGCTCAATCTTGATTTGGCGGCTGAATATCTGGTTATGGCGGCGTGGCTCGCCTATCTGAAATCCCGCTTGTTGATCCCACGAGAGAATAACGAGGTTGATCCGAGTGCCGAGGAAATGGCCGAGGCGCTGCAATTCCAATTGCGCAGATTAGAAGCAATGCAGCAGGCTGCGAGCGATCTGGTTGAGCGTCCGCAATTGGGGCAGCAGATTTTTGCCCGCGGCAAGCCCGAAGGCGTGCAGGTGAATGTTTCCACGAAATGGGATGTGAAGCTGTATGACTTGCTGAAAGCCTATGGTGATATTAAGCGCCGCAAGGAAGGGCAGAATTACGATTTGCCGACATTTAACCTGATGTCGACGGAGAATGCGATGTCGCGCCTGACGCGTATGTTGGGGCAGTTGCCGCGCAAAGGGTTGCATTCGGTCTGGACGACACTGGAAAGCTTTATGCCCGAAGGGGTGACTGATCGCTTGTTCGGGCGCTCGGCGATGGCGTCTACCTTTACGGCGTCTCTGGAGATGGCCAAGCAAGGTAAATTGGAGATCAAGCAAGACGGTTTGTTCCGTCCGATTTATATGCGTGCCGTGCCATGTGATGGGCCGGAAGATGAATTGGAGGCCGCAGAATGAGCGATAACGAAACGAAGCGTATTGTTGAAGCGTTGCTGTTTGCATCCGCAGAACCCCTGACCTCACGCGATCTGCATGAGCGTGTCGGTGATGAGGCAGATGTCGGTGCGGCCTTAATGGCGCTTAAGGATGATTATGAGACGCGCGGCGTGAATTTGATCGAAATTGAAGGGCGCTGGGCATTCCGTACAGCGACGGATCTGGCCGATAAGCTGGCGCTTGAAAAAGAAGTTCATAAAAAGCTGTCCCGCGCGGCGTTGGAGACGATGGCGATCATCGCCTACCACCAGCCCGTTACACGCGCGGAGATCGAGAATATTCGCGGTGTTGCCACGCATAGGGGCACTCTGGATGCGTTGATCGAGGCGGGGTGGGTTCGCCCGGGCCGTCGCCGTGAGACACCCGGTCGTCCGCTGACATGGGTGACGACAAGTGATTTCCTCGACCAGTTTAGTCTTGAATCCATCATGGATCTGCCGGGACTGGATGATTTGAAGGCGTCAGGCTTGCTTGACCGCCGTCCGGCCATTGAAGCTATTCCCGGTGCGCGTGATCTGTTCGCTGGACAAGACGAAGAGGGCAGCGTAGAAGAAGAGGATGAAATTGGCGAGATTGAACAGAACGCGATTGATAAGGCAGAAGCCGATCGCGCGCAGGAAGAGATCGATGCCGATATTGATGAAAAAGAATTAGAGGAGCTTTAAGCCCATGGCCCCCGGACCGTTACAAATTCTGATTGTTGTTTTGCTGATTTTGGTGGTGTTCGGCGCGTCCCGCCTGCCGTTTATTGCCGAAAATCTGGCCAAGGGTATTCAAAGCTTCAAAAAGGGCCTGAAAGATGATGACGCGCCCAAGTCGGTTGCCGACCAATCCAAATCCGAAAAATCTGAATAAGCGAGTGATTTGCCATGCTTGATTTCGGTTGGGCAGAGTTATTCGTTGTCATGGCCGTGGCGGTATTCGTCATCGGGCCAAAAGATATTCCGCAAGTGATGCGTGCGATCGGCAAGATGTTTCGCCGTTTCCAATATATGAAACATGCCATTTCCCAACAGTTTGACCAGATTATGCATGATGTTGATGTGACGGATGTGAATTTCGAAGCATCCCGTGCGCCCGCCGATGCGGATTTCAACGAAGCCGATGAGGACGAGGAATACATGGTCCCG
>CAZLTT010000081.1:0-9535 GCA_964562515.1 uncultured Micavibrio sp. | reverse complement strand
GTGCTACAAATTGAAAAAATCCAACCGGTCGGTAAAAAACCGATGGATTTTGCGTCCGCAGTCAATGGCGGTTATATCGTTGTCGGGAATGACACATGACCACGCGCTATAAATTCACAATTGAATATAACGGATCGGGCTATGCGGGATGGCAAAGACAAGAAGACGATCTGCCGACCATTCAAGGTGAAATAGAAAAGGCGATCCATAAATTCAGCGGGCAGACTGTGCAATTGCAAGCCGCCGGACGTACTGATGCGGGCGTGCACGCAAAGGCCCAGATCGCGCACGGTGATTTCGAGGACTTCACTAAACCCATGGAGCCGTATGAGGTCGCGAAGGCCATTAATGCCCATATGCGGCCGCAACCGATCAGCATCCTGGATGCGCAAATCGTTGATGAGGAATTTCATGCCCGCTTTGCCGCTAAAAACAAGCTCTACACCTACCGAATATTGAACAGGCGCTCCTTTCCCGCGCTTGAGCAAGGCATGGTTTGGCATTTCAAAAAGCCCTTGGACGCCGCCAAAATGCACGAAGCGGCTCAACACCTCCTCGGTCACCACGATTTCTCCAGTTTTCGCGACTCACAATGTCAGGCCAATAATCCGATGCGTACATTGGACCGTCTGGATGTACGTGCACGTGAATATGATCAATGCGAGGGGCAGGAAATTATCATCGAAGCCGAAGGCCAATCTTTCCTGCATCACATGGTCCGTAATCTGGCGGGGACCTTGGCTTTGGTCGGTGAAGGAAAATGGCAGCCCGCGGATATGAAAAAAGTCCTCGAAGCCAAAGACAGAACAAAAGCAGGGCCGACAGCACCCGCCGAGGGGCTTTGTCTGATGCGGATCGATTACCCATGAAATCCCGTCGTGTAATCACTTTCGTCCCCGCAGAGCAAGCCGCAGAATTCGCGACGTCCATGGCCGAGCATATCCCGCATCTGTTTGGTGATTATGATTCCGTATGTTGGTGGTCCGAGGCCAAGCAGGAAATGGGCACGGAGCAATTCCGCCAAAAAGAAGGCGAAATTCAGCAACTACCGTCTGTACGTATGGAGTTTTCAATTCCTGATGATGATCAGGCCTATGCTGCTTTTTGTACCGAAATAAAGAAACACCACCCATGGGAACAACCGGTGATTTTAAGCGTTGGTATGGATATTGAAAATTTATTATGAAAAATTTATTGGACATGAACGGAAATTTGCTCTAGTTCATTCCAAGCATGCATAAGGAATAGAGATGTCCATGAAACGTATAACCACCATTTTTGCTATGTGCCTCTTTGTCGTCAGCTACACGCAAGGCGCATCTGCTCAACAAACCCCTGCATATTATAGCGCGCTGGACACGATTAACGACGTTAATCGAAGCAACCCGCGACAAAGTGCCCGTCAGGAGCGCGTAAAAGAAATTATCTCTGATCGTATTCTGGATAGTCGCAACAAAGTGGTCGGGGAAGTTAAAGACGTTATTCTGGATCGTAATGGTGCCATTCTTCAATTGGATGTTGAATTTGACCGTCTACGCCTGAGTACTGATCGCATGATAATCAATGCACGCCAATTCGGCGTTCGCCCCGTCAGTAATGGTTATAAGCTGAATTATACGGATGACCAGATTGTCGAAATCGTACCGTCTATTCTTGCGAATATTGAAACGGCGTCCGGCCCCGGCGCACAAGATTCATTCTCTGTGCGAAAAATGCTCGGTCGTAAAGTAAAGAACAGGGACGGTAAAACGGTCGGCAAGGTTTCCGATATTTTATTCGATAATCTTGGCGGACGCGCGGACTATCTAGTGGTAGCTGTCACTGCGAGCGGCGCCCGCGGTGAGAAAGTCGCGATTCCTTACTCTCGCCCTTCATACACATCAAGCGCGGCAATTCTCGACAACGCCTTTGCAGAGGCAATGATCGATTACGCGAAAGATCAGCGATAGATTAAGAGTTAGTCTCTCAGCAAGTCGTTAATGCTTGTTTTGCTGCGCGTTTGCGCATCTACACGCTTAACAATTACTGCACATGCAAGATTTGGCCCTGGCGAACCGTCAGGAAGCGGCTTACCCGGCATTGTACCCGGTACAACAACGGAATAGGCCGGAACACGGCCAACAAACACTTCGCCGGTTGTGCGGTCAATGATTTTGGTTGATGCACTGATGAAAACACCCATCGACAATACGGCACCTTCTTCGACAACGACGCCTTCAACAACTTCTGATCGTGCGCCGATAAAACAGTTATCTTCAATAATGGTCGGACCCGCCTGCAATGGCTCTAACACGCCGCCAATACCAACACCGCCGGAGAGGTGTACGTTTTTACCGATTTGCGCGCAAGAACCGACGGTCGCCCATGTATCCACCATCGTACCCTCGTCAACATATGCGCCTAAGTTCACGAAACTCGGCATCAGTACAACGCCCTTGCCGATAAAGGCGGAATAACGAACGGTACAGTTAGGAACTGCGCGGAAACCTGCTTTTTCAAAATGCTCACGCTCCCAACCATGAAATTTGCTTTCGACCTTGTCGTACCAGCTGGACTGGTTCGGACCGCCGGAGATACGCTGCATTTCGTTTAAACGGAAAGACAGCAAGACTGCTTTTTTCAGCCACTGGTTTACAACCCAACCATCGGCACCCTTTTCGGCTACACGGGCTTCACCTGCATCCAGCATCGCCAGCGCCTGATCGACAGCGTCGCGAACATCACCTTCAGTGTCGGTGCTCACATCCGCACGGTTCTCCCATGCCTGGTCAATAATTGTCTCTAAATCATCCATATTCTTCAAAGCAGCCTCAGCCATGTTTTCGTCCTCGTTTGATCTTATCTTAAAATCTTAATATTCCGGCAGCACTTGACCACGCCTCCATAAAAAAATCAAGCCATACAGCTCAATGAAAGCGGGATTTAGGTAAGTCTGGTAAGAGGGGCTAACTCAGGGCTTTTTCTTCGTCGCTCGGTTTTTTGCGGTAAAGCGTCGCAGGGCTGATCTTCAATCGCGCAGCGGCTTCTTGAACGTTGCCGTTGCAAATCTCCAGTGCGTGCTCAATCGCCATCATCTCCAGATCGCGAATAGGAATAATCAGGTTGCTTGAAAACAGCCCGCCTCCCGAAGTAAGCGTCTTGGCTTTGTTCTGGTTTGCGGCTTGCGAGTTGTATCTGAAAACATCTTTTGGCAGCATGCGCTGCGTTACGACTTTCGCATCATCATTCATCAGAACGATATTTTTGACGATATTTTGCAATTCGCGAACATTGCCGGGCCAATGATGATCTTTCATTAATGCAAGGGCATTTGCGTTGAATGCCTTAAAGCCTTTTTGGGCATCACGTGCATATTCTCGCAGAAAGAAGCTCGCCAGAAGATCGATATCATCGCCGCGCTGGCGCAATGGCGGCAAGGTAATGGCCAGAATATTCAAACGGTAATAAAGATCTTCTCTCAATGCGCCTTGCTTGACACTATCCAGTGCAGGCTGAACCGAAGACGCGATAAAGCGGACGTTGTTTTCATCATCTTCTAGCGCCTTCATTAAGCGTCTTTGGACGTTTATCGGCAGTGAAGCAACGTGCGCGATGTATAAAGTGCCGCCAGAAGCCTGTGCGAGGGCATTCTGAAATTCTATTTCCGCATTTTCGTTGTCCAAAAGTTGACCATCGAGCGTTTCAAATGGAAGGTCCTCGCGCTCGCTCAGAGAATGGATCGTTTGCGCGCAGAGCTTTTTACCTGTTCCGTGCTCACCGTGAATAAAAACGGCTTCGTTGTTTTTGGCTGCTGCCTCAATCTTGGAATAAACATCCTGCATGTGATTGGACAGGCCGATAAATTCTTTAAAGTTTTTCTGCGGGCCGTCCTTGCTCTCCAGAGTTTTCACTTTGCGGTTCAGCTCAATACGCTCGGTAATATTTTTGACGGTAATAAGCAGGCGTTCGCCGGTAATTGGCTTAACCAGATAATCCTTCGCACCCAACCGAACAGCCTCAAGCGCAACATCGGCGGAAGACTCACCGGTAACAACGACGATTTCGATGGTTTTATCGATTTGCAGGGCTTCGGTGATCAATTCGATACCGTTAATATCGGGCAGGCCTAAATCCATCAAAACGATATCGACGGAGTTATTGCGAATGTAATCCAACGCATCAAAACCGTTATCAACGATATGTGACGTTAATTTCTCTTTTTCGAGATAGCTGGATAAAAGCAGACTGGTCGTCGGATCGTCTTCTACGATGAGAATATTATTCATGAATCCCCTGATATCTGTGTAACTCCCAGTATAGCGAAAGGATGTTAAAAATGAATTGAGTTTAGTAAAAATTCGCATTTTTAAACGAATAATTTATGGCTTACGCCAATTAATCGCTTTATTAAATAAATATGAGAATTGTATTCCCCTTCCTCGTTCTCTTTTTTTCCGCTTTGAGCCTTGCTCCTTCGGCAATGGCGGCGGAGCATATTCAGAGTTTTGACAGTAAAATCAATATACATGGCAACGGTGACATTTTGGTCACCGAAACAATTCGTGTGTATGCAGAAGGACGCGAAATCCGTAGAGGCATATATCGCGATTTACCGGAGTTCAGGCGTACATTTTTGGGCGGGCGTATGCCGACACAGTATCGGATACTGAGCGTTCTCAGAGATGGAAAAAGGGAATCTTACCACACTAAAAGATCGGACGACGGCTATCTGAGGGTCTATTTCGGCAAGTCGAATGAGTTTTTAAGCCGAAACCAATACTACACATATACTTTTACTTATGGCGTCCAGTCTCAGGTCTTTTTCTACCGCAATTTTGATGAATTGAATTGGAATGTCACAGGGCATAATTGGAGCTTCCCGATACATAAGGCCAGCGCTGAAATTGTTCTGCCTGCGGGCGCACCGGTTGATTCATTTGCTGCTTACACCGGGCGTATCGGTTCAAAAGGTGATGACTATAGATCAGGATACAATAAGGATAACCGGATCGTCGTTGAAACGACAAAAACCTTGCGCAGAGGCGAAGGATTAACCGTTGCCGTCGCATGGCCGAAGGGGTTTGTAAGACCGCGTGCAGATATGACGGGCATTGCGTTTTTCTTTAAGCAGCATCCCGGCTTTATAATCCTGTTGATCGGTTTTGCGTTTATGAGCGGATATTACTATTTCGCCTGGAACAAGGTGGGGCGTGACCCGCCAAGCCGCGGGTTAGCACCATTCTACACACCGCCAAAAGATATATCTCCGGCTATGGCGGGTTATATCTTTGAATTAGGAGCATCGGCCAGAAATGTATCTATGACGGCTGTTATCATGTCCCTTGCCGCAAAGGGGTACGTGACGGTCGAAGAGTATGGACGCAGTCAGTATCGGATTGATAAAACCGGTTCAGAAAATCTTCCCGAATTGTCAAAAGAAGAGTCGCTTGTCTTCGGCCGCTTATCGCAAACGACGTTGATCAAACGGTCGAGCACGACGATGATCAAAACTGCAGACAAACTCATGTCTAAACTTTCTAAATTATGCCGTGGCCGATATTTTTTCAGTAATACATGGTGGTGGGTCGGCGGCTTGTTACCGATGGCAATTTCCTTTGTTTTACTTGCGGCATCAAAAGCTGTGCCCGGTGAATTCTGGGGCGGCGCATTATTTTTGATCGTGTTCGGCGGCATTTCCTTGAGTGTTTTTATTTTCGGTTTCAAATCGTTTTTGAAATCTACGGGGGCGAAGCGCGGGCAGGATGTGTTCTTGATGCTATGGGCTGTAATGTTTTCGTCAGGCGGTTTCATAGGGTTCTTTATGACTGCCAACTCCGCGTCCTGGCTCGTTGTGCTCTTGATGGTTTTCATGAGTGTCATGGTGATCATGATGCATAAGCCGATGAAGGCGCCGACCAGAAAAGGACAGGACGTTCTCGATCATCTCAATGGTTTGAAACTGTATATGGAGGATGTAGAGGGCGATATTCTCAAAGAGTTTGATCCGCCGGAAATGTCGCGTGATCTCTATGAAAAATACCTGCCGTATGCCGTGGCGTTGGGCGTAGAGGCAAAATGGGCCGATAAATTTGCCTATGCCATGGATGGCACAATTTCGGGCAGTAAGAGTGCGGCGAATACAACACCCAGATGGTATTCCAATTCATCTTCACGCGGCTTATCGAGTGGCGGCTTTTCTGCGGCTTCCATGGTCAGCGGTTTCAGCAGCGCCTTAAGTGCGGCATCATCAAGCAGTTCCAGCGGGGGAGGAGGATCTTCCGGCGGCGGCGGCGGTGGTGGTGGCGGCGGTGGCTGGTAAAGCAGCTTAAGCCGTGTAGTTGAAGTCTGCACCCGGCGCAGGATCATTCAATGCAATGTCACGCTGTTCCGGAATAACTTGGGAACATGTGTTGAAATCCATTGTGCACCCTTCTTCATTTGCAGAGCTGATCAGATAGGTTTGTCCGTTGATTTCGACCTCTCTGATTGGTCGGTCTGTTTGCGGATGGATACCGTTTTCCATGCGCTCGATCTCGACCAGCATTTGCTCGATATCAGCCGCAGAGAACACATCATAACGAAACGGTAATTCATATGTTTCGCGTGCCGCCATACGGGCTATTTCTAACTCGGATAATTCGCGCATTACGGTTGAATCATCATCAAAGCTAGCCTGATATGCGGCTTCGGCTTCTACGCTGCGTATTACATTTCCATGGGTAAAGACCACATTGACGCTGGCTAATTTGACAATCTCGGGGTCAATGGCGGCAAGGCGGTCAAAAATATCCTGTAAAACAACGGGAGAAACTTCGTCCGTTTCTACGTCAGCAGTATCTGCATCTGCAACAATAAGCGTCGTGTCTGTGCCTTCCGGACCATCATCGGCATCAAGGGAGGGGTCAGGCTCAACATCATCGTCAGGTGTTATCGTGATTTGCAATGGCTCACGTTCAACGGGGCGTTCTAATTCATTAAAGGCTGCGATTCCACCGCGCGTTCCCGGTCCGGTTTGCCCGTCAATACCGCGATCATAAAGTCCGGCGGCTGTCATAAGCTGCTGTACTGCAATTAATTGTTCGCTGGAAGCGGTATCCGGATCGCCTCCAAATTCGTCGATTTTGGCTTTTAGCAAATCATAGAATTCAGGGGAGTAGCTAAGCTGCGTTCTGAAATTCTCGAGATCCTGCGGGTCGGCTTTGCTAAGAATAAATTCCAAATTATCGCTGTTCATTGTCAGCAGCGTATTAAAATCATCTCCAAGATATTGAAGTGTTGCTCCCGCCGAATTCGGACCCCAGTCACCGTCAATACTCCCCGGCGCAAGACCGACAGCTGTTAATTCGGTTTGCAGGCTGATCGTATTGGCTTCCGTGCGAGGTTCACTAAGCAACCTTGCGATCGCTGCCGATGACTCGACAACCTCCGTCGGTGCAATCTCTGCGGCATAACGGATTGGGCCGAACATCTGTTGGTATTTTTGAACATTCCCCGCATCGGCATAAGTTTCGACGATGCGGACGATCTCGGCATTGGCGCGCCCCTCGGGGTTGGCGTCGTTATATGAAGGATTGCCCTTGTCATACAGAAACAGCGCAAGCGCATTGCCTGTATTCGGCCCTTCATAGCCGTCGGGCGTTCCGGCATCATATCCGGCGATCCTCAGTAATGTTTGGATATCTTCGAGTTGGGCATTGCTGATATCCGCATTCGGATCTCCTGAAAACAGTATTTCATTGAGTCTCGCTGCGGCATCTTCGGCACTTAAGTTATTGTAATCATTATTTACTGCCATATCACACCCGCCCCTATTATCATCTGGAAACATTAAAATTTATTTAAGTTTCGCAAGGCTAAGCCACGGAAATAAAAGAAAAAACGTGCTTTTTTAGCCGCATCAGGCTAGGAATGAAGAACGGAAAGAACTATGGATGTGAACTGTACGCTTGAATGGTTTGATACATGCCCGACTGATATTTACACATCGGGTGGTGGCGATATGACCCTTTTGCAATCCCCTGCATACATATCCGCCGTTGCGGAAAAAGAAGGTCAGCGCGCTAAATATTGCAAAATCAGTATTAATGGCCAAAACGCTGGATATGCGGGCTTTCTCGAGAAAAAAGCACTGGGCAAAGGTCTCCATGTAATCAAGCTTGATCGCGGCCCTGTCTGGGGCGAGGGTTTTGGTGATATCAGCCATTTTGAAGCGTTTCTAAAAGCCTTTAGGAGCAGCTATCCTAAACGTTTGGGACGGCGTGTACGGTTTATTCCTGAAATTCCGGTCAATGACGATGTTGAGCAAATGCTAAAAAATCATCGGTTCAGAAAAAAATCGGAGCCTTACCAAACGCTTATCGTTGATTTAACGCAAGATCCGAAGGATATCCGCGATCAATTTCGTAAAAATTGGAGAGGCTCGCTGAATAAGGCCGAGCGTGAAGGTTTACAAATGGATTGGGACGATGAAGGCAAATACGCCCACTGGTTGACCAAATTCTATTGTTTTGACAAGCGTACGCGTGGCTATAAGGGCCCATCACAGAAATTTTTAAACCTGTTGGCTAAACATAGCGTACCGAATAAGGAATATTTGATTGGCCGTGTTATGCAGGACGGTCTGGCAGTTGCTGCGATACTTGTGCTTTTGCACGGACACAAAGATAGACGAGCTGCGACCTATCAGATAGGTTGGAATACACAGAAAGGCCGCGAGACGGGGGCGCATAATTTTGCCCTTTGGCAAGCGGTTCTGGAGTTGCAAAAACGGAAAACGCACACGCTGGATTTAGGTGGCGTCAATGATACGGAAGGCGAGCATGTTAAAAAATTTAAAACCGGTATGGGCGGCACTCTTCTTACTCTTCCAGGCGTTTATGTTGGCTAGCCCGTCTGCTGTTAACGCGGCTGAAGGACCCAAACAGGAACTGGTCTATGAGGTCTATGCAAGTGGCTTTCACGTCGTACAGGCCAAGCTGCATATCGACCTGACCAACCCGAAAAAATACGACATTGGCCTGGGTGCGGATACACGCGGCTTTTTGGGTAAAATCGTCCCGTGGAACGGCACATTCGAAAGCAACGGCTGGGTCATTAAAAACGGCGAATACCGCCCGAAACAGCATAAATCAACGGCAAGCTGGCGCGGTGAAACCGATGTAAAGGATTACCAGTACGGCAAAGACGGATCGTTCAAAGGTCTGACCATCACAAAGGACGATAAACCGCCCGAACCTAAAGACGTTGATGCAGAATTAACCGACGGTACGATTGATGTACTAACCGCAACTCTATCGATGCTGACCGCTTATCCTTTGACCAATGAATGCGCGGGCGAGTCTGAAATTTTTGATGGCAAACGCCGTTTCAAATTGGCCTTTTCTCACAAGAAGACCGAGACGCTCAAATCATCCAAATACAACATCTACGAAGGTGAAGCGTCGCAATGCATTGTCGAGGTTACCCCCGTCGCCGGAAACTGGGGCGATAAGCCGCGTGGTTGGCTCTCTATTCAAGAACAAGGGCGTGATCGCGGTACCTTGCCGACAGTATGGAT
>CAZLTT010000080.1:4283-9573 GCA_964562515.1 uncultured Micavibrio sp. | reverse complement strand
TGTTCTGGTTCTTCGGTCACCCTGAAGTGTACATCATGATTTTGCCGGCCTTCGGTATCATCTCTCACATCGTATCAACCTTCTCCAAAAAGCCGATCTTCGGATATTTGGGAATGGCATACGCGATGGTCGCTATCGGTTTTGTTGGCTTTATCGTTTGGGCTCACCACATGTACACGGTGGGTATGGATGTAAACGTACGTGCGTACTTTACAGCAGCCACACTGATTATCGCCGTTCCGACAGGGATCAAGATTTTCTCATGGATCGCCACAATGTGGGGCGGTTCCATCGAGTTTAAAACACCCATGCTGTGGGCGATCGGCTTTATCTTCCTGTTCACCGTCGGCGGTGTAACAGGTGTGGTTCTGGCCAACGCAGGTATGGACGTTGCCTTACACGACACATATTACGTTGTCGCGCACTTCCACTACGTTCTGTCACTTGGTGCAGTATTCGCCTTGTTCGCCGGTTTCTACTACTGGATTGGTAAAATGTCCGGTCGCCAGTACCCTGAATGGATGGGACAAGTCCATTTCTGGCTGACATTCATCGGCGTTAACACTGTCTTCTTCCCACAGCACTTCCTTGGTCTTGCTGGTATGCCGCGTCGTTACATCGACTATCCTGATGCCTATGAAGGATGGAACATGGTCTCGTCCTACGGTGCCTACATGACAGGTGCGGCAACCGTATTCTTCGTATTTGTTGTCTTCTACACATTGTTCTTTGGACGTCGTGTCGATGCCAACTACTGGAATGCACAGCCACAAAGTATGACGCTTGAATGGACAGTCTCTTCACCACCTCCATTCCACCAGTTTGATATTCAACCTGCTGTAAAATAAAAGATTTTAAGCCCCGACATTGTTCGGGGCTTTTTTATACCCCGCCACAAAACGGTAATAATATTTCTTCCTGCATATAAAGTTTGCAAATATAAGTTCAATTTGCTACGAAGAGATATGGGTGTAACAGCGGCAAAATTATTCGATTCCGATAGAGCACAAACACAACCGATCACAGATACATTTCTGCCCGGCGTGTTTGCAGGCGCTCACGATCATGAATCCACTGCCACGCAGACACCAATAATAATCTCTCAGGCACAAAGCGACGCTGACAGTGATGCAGCGGACAGCCTGATGGCTAACCCTTGGGTACAAACCTTGAAACAGCGGGTATTGGCCAAAATTGAAAATAAAGGTTGGGGAGAGGGCATTGACCTTCTGATTAAAAACCTCGACGGGCGCGAGTTTGAACAGGCCGAAAAAATTCTCAAAGAATTCCAGTATGAATTTGCAGAAGCAGGATATCACGAAGCCGCCAATTATATAGGCGACCTTCTCTCCTACTCCGATTTGGGACTGGGCTTTGACTTTTTCAACACAAGCGAAAATTCAGGCGGCGGCGTTCCCGAGCCCGACGCCGACATTAATCGTTATCGCATCGAAAACCATTTTGCCGACGAACGGTTAAAACCGCGGCAACATGTACAGCCGTTTCTCGGAATATCCTACGGATAGTCATTTACCACAGAGAATACTTGCCGATATGCGCTTTTAGGCGTATATGACTGCTATGACAAATTCAGCCACATATGAAGATGCGATCAACGACTTCGGCAAAACCGCCGAAGCACGCATAGCTGACTATTTCACATTGCTTAAACCACGTGTAATGAGCCTTGTCGTATTCACAGGCTTTGCCGGTATGTGGGTCGCACCCGGTATTGAGCATGCGCACCCCTTTCTGCTCGGCATCGCTATGTTATGCCTGGCTGTAAACGCGGGAGCCGCAGGGGCTATCAATATGTGGTATGACCGCGATATTGATGCGGTCATGAACAGAACCAAAGAACGCCCACTACCCAAAGGGCGCGTACACCCAGATGAGGCTCTTTCTTTCGGGATCGTCCTGTCGGTTCTTTCGACTTTAATCATGGCGTTGGCCACCAACTGGGCTGCTGCAGGACTGCTCGCATTCGCCAATCTGTTCTATGTGTTGATTTACACGGTTTGGCTGAAAAGACGTACACCCCAGAATATAGTCATCGGCGGAGCCGCCGGCGCATTCCCCCCGATGATCGGTTGGGCCGCGGTCACAGGCGACGTAACGCTATACCCTATCATCCTGTTCGCGATCATCTTCTTCTGGACGCCTCCGCATTTTTGGGCGCTGTCTCTGTTCGCCAATTCGGATTATAAGCGCGCACAGATCCCGATGATGACGGTCAGTGCAGGCGCGCGCTCAACCAAAATCCAGATGCTTGTCTATACGTTGATTTTGGTACCGCTGACATTGCTGCCCACTATGCTTGGCCTTGCCAATGCCGTTTACGGTATCGCAGCCGCTGTTCTGGGCGCGGGCTTTATACTGGCCTCTATAAAAGTATTACGCTCGGATGACCTGAAATATGCACGCATCATGTTCGGCTATTCCGTGTTTTATCTTTTCGCCTTATTTCTTGCTGTAATGTTCGGGTAATCAAGCATGGCTAAATCATTCCACAGATCAGACGTCCACAAGAAAAAGCTCAAGAAAAATCTGGCCGTTCTCGGCCTCATTCTGGGCTTCATCGCTATTATATGGGCCATTACAATGATCAAACTTTCTGCCGGTGTATCATAAGCAGGGCTTTGCTCTCTTCGAACGAATAGGATACACTGAATAGGAGTAATTTAAGGATTCCCTATGCGCACACTTGTTTTTCTGACATCTGTTTTTATCGTCTCTACATTTTCGGGCACTGCCATCGCCGGTGAACCTTATGAATGCGGTGTGCCGGAAATCACGGGTGAATCCATTCATGCCCGCATGCCCACCGAGACAGGCGGCCGATGCGACATTCACGACAGACGCTTTGCCTATCGCGAAGAGGCCATCAAATTACGTGAGCTGATGCAAGAACGTCAGGAAAACTACGCCGAACCTCGAAGCATCATCCACGAAAACTATAATGAGAAACTCAAAGCGCTAAACGAGCAGCGCGGATCCGGCTCTGACGAGTAATTAAAGCTTTCACAAATCTATACAGACGTTTAAAACACTCTACATCATGAGTATGAGTGAGCATAACAACGACACCCCTAAAGACCGCCACGCCGAAATGACGCGTAAAAATGCACGAACCGGTCTGGCCGTGCTCGGTGTAATTTTCTTCATGGTCGGCCTGTCTTTCGCGGCGGTGCCCCTATATGACGCTTTTTGCCGCGTAACGGGCTTCGGTGGGACCACACAAACATCGGACAGCCTGCCCGATACGGTAATTGACCGCACGGTCACTATCCGCTTCAACGCCGACACGCATAAGGACCTGCCATGGGACTTTGCTCCCGAAATGCGTGAAATAGATGTAAAACTGGGCCAAAAAGGCGTAACGGCCTTCAAAGCACAAAACAAGGCCGCCGAACCGGTCACAGGAACGGCGATTTACAACGTTACACCGCTAAAAGCAGGCAAATATTTTCACAAAGTGCAGTGTTTTTGCTTCGATGAGCAGACTTTAGAGCCAAAACAGAACGTTTCCATGCCCGTTTTGTTCTATGTTGACCCGAAAATGCATGAAGATCCGAATATGGATGATGTCAAAACCATCACTTTGTCGTATAGTTTTTTTAAAGCACAAACCCAAGAATTGGATAATGCATTAGAAGGGTTTTACAATCAGTAAAAAGGCGTTATAACGCATTTCAGAATTTGAACATATAACCGTACCAAAGACATATTAATATGGCTCAGAACATCGAATACACAACAACAGGCAAACCTCACCCATTCCACTTGGTCAGACCGAATATTTGGCCACTGGCGAGCTCATTTGCGGGCGGCTTTTTCTGCCTGATGATGATCATGTACTTCCCGGAATACCGCACAGCACTTCAAGCTGGCGGCACGGAGTTGCCATTCCCGACAGGGCCTTTGGTGGGTGCACTATCTATCATGGTCTGCATGTTTTTCTGGTGGAAAGACGTGATTTATGAATCCATCGTTGAAAAAGCCCATACAAAGATCGCAGAAGTCGGTTTCCGCTTTGGTATGATGCTGTTTATCGCATCCGAAGTTATGTTCTTCGTCGCCTTTTTCTGGGCCTTTTTCGGTGCGGCACTGTTTCCGACCGAAGCCATCGGCTTTGTCTGGCCACCGACAAACATTCACACAATTCCGGCATTCGATCTGCCATTCCTGATGACGATGATCCTGCTGCTATCAGGATGTACAGTCACATGGGCACATCACGCAATTTTAGAAGGCGACAACAAGAGCGCAGTAACCGGCCTGGGCCTATCTGTTTTGTTGGGCTGTGTATTTTTGGGCTTCCAAGTTTATGAATACGCGCACGCACATTTCGGTTTCACCGAAGGTATATTCGCTTCAACATTCTTCATGGCAACCGGCTTTCACGGCTTCCACGTATTCGTAGGAACTGTGTTCCTGTATGTCTGCTATCGCCGCGCACAGCTTGGCCACTTCACGACTGAAAAACATTTCGGTTTCGAAGCTGCCGCATGGTACTGGCACTTCGTTGACGTTGTTTGGCTCTTCCTGTTCGTCGCCGTTTACTGGTGGGGCAGCGAAATCGGCATGGACCATACCGCTCTGCATGGTGTTGAAGCCGCAGCAGGTGCAGAAGCCGCCGCACACTAATCCGTATACATCATGAACCCGCTCAAGCCCGATATTGACATGATCAAACTGGGCTTGGCGTGCAAATGCCCGCGCTGTCGCGAAGGCTCATTGTTCAAATCGGGCTTAACCCTCGAGTTACAGGACAAATGTGATCAATGCGGTCTGGACCTGAGCAAGAATGATAGCGCTGATGGTCCTGCAGTTTTCTTAATCTTCATCCTCGGCTTTCTGATTGTACCGCTCGCCCTCATCGTTGATGCAATGTTTGAGTGGCCCTTGTGGCTACATGCCGTTATCTGGACCATTCTAATCTTGGTGTTAACGGTTGGCTCTCTGCGGCCGATCAAATCCTACATCATTGCCCTGCAATTCAAGCACAGACCGGGTGACTGGGAATAATGCCACTGCGAAAACCACCATTCTGGGCGTCATCTCTAACCGTGTGCGGCGTTGCCGTACTCTGTACGCTCGGTACATGGCAACTCCAGCGTCTGCAATGGAAAGAAGACCTCGTCGCACGTATCAACAGCTACAATGACAGTGAAATACGCACCCTGTCTGTCAACGATCTCACAGCTGACAATGAATTCATGAAAGGTCGCCTCATCGGCCACTTCGACTACAGCAGGGAAATTGCTATCAAGCCCCGCACATATGACGG
>CAZLTT010000080.1:0-4183 GCA_964562515.1 uncultured Micavibrio sp. | reverse complement strand
CACGCTCTGGAAATCAGACTAAACAACAACCATCTGCAATATGCCCTCTTCTGGTACACAATGGCCGTTATTATGATCGGGGTGTTTGTATTGAGATTTCTAAAACCGGTAAAGTCTTAAGACTTATCGTCACCGCGCTTAAGTGCCGCAAATTTCAGACCATCACGCAAAGACACGTATTGTTGGTACACAGTACCGACCAAGCCTTTGAAACGCTCAAGATCTTTGCCTTTAAGCTGCTTGCCTGTCGGCAAATCAACACTGCGCGGATTAACCTGCTTACCATGCACGAGGACTTCATAATGCAGGTGCGGACCTGTTGAACGGCCTGTCGTACCGACCTGACCGATAACCTCACCCTGCTTTACGCGCTGACCGTTCTTGACCTTGATACGGTGCAAGTGGGCATACGCGGTCTTAAGCTTTGAATTATGACGGATACGGATATACTTACCGTAACCACCGCGACGCCCCGCGAGCTCGATCACGCCATCACCGGCGGCATAAATCGGCGTGCCTGTAGGTGCGGCAAAGTCCATACCCTTATGCATCTTGTTGTAACCCAGCACAGGGTGACGACGCATACCAAAGCCGGAAGAAATACGAGCACCATCAACAGGTGTCTTCATCAGTGTCTTACGGATACTAATCCCTTCAGGCTCAAAATAATCAATATCACCATCGGCCGTTTCAAAACGGTAAATCGGATACTCACGACCACCGACGCTCAAATTCGCGTACAGCACTTCACCATAGCGTGCGAACTCACCATCTTCTGTCTCGAAAGCCTCATAGAGCACCTCGATCTGGTCGCCTTTGCGGATATCGCGTTGAAAGTCGATATTCCATGAATAGATTCGGATCATCTTGGAAATGACCGACGACGGAATACTTGCACGCGCGGCAGAACCATAAAGCGATGTTTCGATTGTCGCTTTGCGCGCATATTTGCGTGTGAACAATTCTTTCTCATCGACCTGCGCTTTGAACGTATCTTCATCAGGAAGAACCGTAATCTCTTTCACCGGGTCGATTTTCATCGTCAGCTTGGAAAATTCGAGTTGCTCTGTGTCACTATCTTTAAAGTAAACGTCAATTTTCTGACCGGACTTCACTTTGCGCACATCGAAATACTCACCCAGAGCTTTAACAGCCTGATAAGCTTCGTTACCTTCCAAACCCGCCTCTTGTAACAACCCAGCAATCGTATCACCGGACTTAACTTCCAATTGCTTGAATTTGGGACGTTCCGGCTTTTTAATCGCCAATGACGCTTTGCGAATACCACTCGAAACAATTGTGTTCACCGTTTCCGACGCGGATGCCAAAGTCGGTTGAGCATCATGGATTACAACACTATCCATCGCAGCAGCAGGCTCAATACTCGCGAGAACAATACTGCCATCAGTTTTGACCGCATGCGACGGAGACGCGAAAAAGCCAATCATATTCGCAAGGAAAATGGCAAAGACAGCTGCAACATAACGGAACCGGATACGGTTGCTGCGCGTTACTAAATAACGATGGCGAACGGGTGCCAAACGATGCGGAGCAAAATATGTCTTCAACGCGGTTTTCATAGAAACGTAGAAACTCTCCATCGAAACAACCAAACGCTCTACGGAAAACATAGGCGTAGACGGTCTTGCGACTGCTTTAAATTTTGATTTCAATTTCGTGATTAGCATAGTCTTTAATGAAAACCAATATCAGGGGAACTGCTGCGTAACAAAGACTTCTGGATAAAAATTGTCAACGACAAATAACAGGAAATAAGACGAAAATCTTATCTTTCTAATATTATAAATTTGAATGGCCTGTTATTGCAAGAAACCCAATAAGCTTATCCCCTGCATTTTAAATTTACACATAAATATCAACGGCTTACTAGCGACACTCCTGAGCCATACGATTATACGCGGCACCGGAGCCTTTCAGGCTAAATGTGTCGGTCGTCAATGTTCCGCGTGATGATTGGCCCTTAACGACCATTTTACTACCGCTGCGAATGGCATTGGCAAGCCGTGAATCACTCTCTGAATCCGGCGCCCACGCTGTCTCATCCTGTGTAAACAGGGAGAAATCCTTACCATCAATCGTAACCACAGCCTCACTTCCGGCCTTATAGGTATATCCGGTGATATAGCTAAAAACATCGCGCGTATTGTCTGCTGGGCGGTGCGTGATCAGTGCAAACGTCTCACCGCGACGTGTATAGTTACCTTCGCGCCCTTTTGGCTGCGATGCGATGTAACAAACCTTCTTGTCATCTTCGAAGAAGACATAGACTTCCCAGTCATCATATTCAGCCATCAAACGGGGCTGACCGGCGGAAGCCATAGTTGGCAAAGCCAAAAAAGCACACAAAACCAATGCTATACGTGTAATTTTCATACTACATCCATTGAAGTTAAAATTATCTCGGACCTATCGAGTACTGTCATAGCATACTGCACCAGAAAAAAAACATAAATCCTTGTATAAAAAATCAATCCAAATACAGCCTAAAGGCGTAACAAGAGCAAGATGCAAGAAACGCAAACAGGTGCTTTTCTCTTTACGGATATTTGGGAATGCTTTTAAATGCCGCTATGGCTCAGAAACATCAAACAGATGGACCAATAAACGCCGGAGCGGGTAACGCCCGAGGTAATGCGGACTACGAAAGCGATGATTTCAGCGCAATGATCTGCGCTATTGCCAAATCCAAAGATAAAGACGCCTTTATTGCACTCTTCGAGCATTTTGCACCGCGCATTAAATCCTTTTTGATGAAAGGTGGTGCATCGCCCGAACACGCGGACGAATTGGCGCAGGAAACGATGTTGACGATTTGGAACAAGGCAGAAAGCTATAAACCGGAGCAGGCAGCCGCCAGCACTTGGATTTTTACGATTGCCAGAAACAAGCGTATTGATGCGCTTCGCAAAACCAAACGTCATGACATTGACCCCGCCGACCCGATGATATTGGAAGACACAAGCCCCAGCCCACGCGCCAACGCTCTTTATCAGGAAGAAGTCGGCGTTCTGGCAGAGGCACTGAAGACACTGCCAAAGGAGCAGGCAGACCTGATCAGAATGTCGTTTTTCGATGACAAGTCTCACGCGGCCATTGCCGAAGAGACAGGTATTCCGCTTGGTACGGTCAAATCGAGAATACGGCTCGCTCTCGAAAGATTGCGCGGCCACAGTAAAGTACAGGACATACGGGAATGACGACTACGACCAATAACAAATTAAAAGAGAGCTATGAAAATCTGCTTTTTGGTTATGCGGCAGGCACGCTTGATGAGGCACAGAACCTGATCGTGGCAACACATCTGACGCTATCAAACAAAGGCAGGGACTTCGTTCACCACTGCGAAAATCTTGGTGGAGCACTCATTGAAACCGAGTGCGAACCCGTGGCCATGGCCGATCATGCCTTGCAAAATGTATTGGAAAGACTGGATACCGGTACGGTGCACGCCGAAAAAACAGGCAACAACACCTTCTCTAACCACGAAGCTTTTGGGTTTGATATTCCAAAACCCTTACAGGACAGCATTTTGGGACAATCGGTCCGTTGGGCGACCTTGTTTCCGGGCATGAAAGCATACGACATCAAGCTTGGCTGCGACCAAAGCATCGCCAGATTCATGAAAGCCGACCCCGGCCATGTCAGCCCTCACCATAAACATGGCGGTATGGAAATCACGCTCGTTCTCGACGGTGCATTTTCGGATGAAACCGGACATTATGACCGCGGCGATCTAGTCGTTACCGACGAACATTGCGACCATACGCCAAAAGCATGCCCTACGAATGGCTGTGTTTGTCTCGTGGTGACGTCAGAGCCGATCAAACTGACCGGCATCGCAAGTTTGCTAAATCCGTTTTTGAAACCTTAGGATTTTTTACGCCGCGTTTTGCGGCGGTGTACGTTTATATGTTCGGGCAGAGCTTCAGTTGGGCCACCGGCCTTGACCGGCCTGTTGGCAAAACGCCCCATAGACAGCAAACGGTCATACATCACCAACGCCCCGGCAACACCGACATTCACACAAAACTTCATCGGAATTTTGATGATATGGTCGCATTTCTCAACCAGATCAGGCGACAAGCTGCCCATCTCTGGGCCTAATACATACGCCGCCCTCAGCGGATGACGAAAACTCGGTAAATCAATGGAATCCGCCATC
>CAZLTT010000079.1:0-9582 GCA_964562515.1 uncultured Micavibrio sp. | reverse complement strand
TCATGAGCCAATACGAGGTTAAAGCGGGACTGGCCGAGGTTGAGGGCTTTGATGTCGTTGGCATCAGTGTCGTTACCGATAACAGTAGTGGTACGAGCGATATCAACACGCTTTGGGAACGTTTTTTCAAGGACAGTATCGGCCAGAAGCTTTCCGACAAAATCGACGATGTGATCTATGCGGTCTATAGCGACTATGAAGGCGACCACGAGGCCCCATATCGACTCACAATCGGATATCGGGTCAATAAAGAGTCCATAGCGGGTCAAATGACCCCCGAGCTGCATCACGTTTCGGTTCATGGCGGCGAATACGCTTTGCTCAGTGCCGCAGGGGAGCAGCCCAAAGCCCTGATCGAAACATGGGAAGCAGTGTGGTCCAGCGATCTGGAGCGTGAATTCAAGACGGATTTCGAAGTCTACGGCCCGCGTTTTTTCGAGGACGGTTTACACGAAGTCCTTGTTCACATAGGAATACGGGGATAAGGAATAACCATTATGAGCAGAATTGAAAAAACACTCAGCGCCCTGAACCGTCCCGCCCTGATCACCTTTATCATGGCCGGAGACCCCGATGCGCAAACATCCATGGACGTTCTTAAAGCCCTGCCCGATGCCGGTGCGGATATCATCGAGCTTGGCATGCCCTTTACAGATCCGATGGCCGACGGCCCTGTGATCCAGTTGGCCGGCGGACGCGCCCTTTCTGCAGGCGCAAATATGAATCAAACCCTGCAAATGGTTAGGGATTTTAGAACCGGAAATGACACCACCCCGATTGTCCTGATGGGCTATTTCAACCCCGTCATGCAATATGGCGCGGATAAATTCGCCAAAGACGCGGCTGAGGCAGGCGTAGACGGCTTGATTATCGTTGATTTGCCCCCAGAAGAAGCCGACGAAATTCTATCTTACGCCACAGAAAAAGAACTCGACATTATCCGTCTGATCACCCCGACAACAACGCAGGAACGGCTCGATAAAATTCTCGATGGCGCAAGCGGTTTCCTGTATTACGTCTCCATCACAGGCGTTACGGGCGCAGCCAGTGCGGACTTAGACGCGATCAAGCCGCATATAGAACAAATTAAAAAACAAACCGACATCCCTGTCGCCATCGGATTCGGCATTAAAACGCCCGAAGATGCCAAAAATATGGGCGAATTGGCCGATGCGGTCGTCGTCGGATCATCCATAGTCAACACAATCGCGGAAAAGCAAGACTCACAAGCCGTTACAGAGCAAGTAAGCGCACTTTCAGCCGCATTGAAATAACCGGATTCCCTTGACTTTTAATGTTCAAAGTCCGATAAAGCGGGTTCGAATAAAGCAAAAGAAGTAATTTAAAATGAACTGGTTAACTGATTACATCCGTCCCCGCATTCGTTCCATCGTCGGCGACCAGAAAGAGGTCCCCGATAATCTATGGACCAAATGCCCGTCATGTGAGGGCATGCTGTTTCACCGTGATCTGAAAGACAATCTGAATGTCTGCTACCACTGTAACCATCATTTACGCATTACGGTTAAAGAGCGTCTGGGCTATATGTTCGACGATGGTGAATACGAAACTGTTCCCTTGCCGAAAGTCCCTGTTGACCCGCTGAAATTCAAGGATCGCAAAAAATACAGCGACCGTATGAAAGAATCACAAAGCAAAACAGGCCTAAAAGACGCCATCACCGTTGCCAAAGGCACAATTGGCGGACAAAAAGCAGTTATCGCGGCATTCAACTTCAGCTTTATGGGCGGTTCTATGGGCGCGGCTGTCGGTGAAGGCATTGTTATGGCCGCGGAACATGCAGTTAAAGACAAAGCCGCACTTATCGCGATCCCGTCATCAGGCGGCGCACGTATGCAGGAAGGGATGCTGTCCCTGATCCAGATGCCGCGCTCCATTATCGCCGTTGAAATGGTGAAGGATGCCAAACTCCCTTACATCGTTTTACTGACCGACCCGACTACAGGCGGCGTCAGCGCCTCTTTCGCTATGGTCGGTGACATTCACCTGGCTGAGCCCGGTTCGACAATCGGCTTCGCGGGCCGCCGCGTGATCGAAGAAACGGTTCGCGAAACCCTGCCCGATGACTTTCAGACCGCTGAATACCTGTTGGAACACGGCATGGTCGACCAGGTCGTAAACCGCAGCGAACTGCGCGAAACAATCGGTAATATCCTTGGCTTGCTGATGGACCCGCAAAACAAGACGGTCAAGAAAAAGGCCAACGGCAAATCGGCGCCAAAGAAAGACGCCGCGTAAACACCGCGCGCCATGTATCAAAGCGACATTCAGCACCCGACACCACAGCTTCAAGACAAGCTGCACGCGCTCTATACGCTCAATCGTAATAAAAAGATCGACTTATCATTTCGCCCGCCCTATCTGGAGCTACTTGAAAAACTCGGCAATCCGCACCTCAACCTGCCGCCCATCATTCATGTAGCGGGCACAAACGGCAAGGGATCGACCATTGCTGCCATGCGCAGCATATTCGAGCAAGCGGGCTATAGCGTACATACCTACACCTCCCCGCACCTGATCCGTTTCAATGAAAGAATTGTGCTCGCAGGTAAGGAAATAGAAGACGAACCTTTAGAAGCGCTGATTGACGAAGCATTGGAGCTAAACGGTGACGGTGACCTGACCTTTTTCGAAATCACAACAGCCATAGCCTTCGCCGCATTTGCCCGTACCCCTGCTGATATCTGCTTACTCGAAGTCGGCATGGGCGGCCGTCTGGATTGCACCAATGTCATCACCGACCCGATCGCAACCATCATCAGCACAATCGGTATGGACCACGCCGAGCATCTGGGCGATACAATCGAAAAAATTGCGGCAGAAAAAGCCGGCATTATGAAGGAAAATGTGCCGTGCATCATCGCCCCACAAATCGACGACACCGTTATCAACGTGTTCGAACAACTCGCCAAAGACAAGTCCTGCCCTCTGGAATTTGTGCAGCATATTGTGCCGCGCGAAAGCAACATGATCGGCCCGCACCAACAGCAAAATATTGCGACAGCACTCCTAGCCATCGAAACGGTTAAAGATGCCCTCCCCGTTCAAAACGAGCATATTAAAAACGGTTTAAAAAATGTGAAATGGCGCGCACGCTTACAAAAGCTCAACCCACAGCATTTTGATCTGGATGAAAAATTCGACATCTATCTGGATGGTGGTCACAACGCCGCGGCCGGAATAGCAATCGCGCAACAACTGCAACAGTGGAACGACAAACCGATTGCCATGATCCTTGGCATGATGGATGGCAAAGATGCCAAAGCCTATATCGAACCGATGAAAGAGCACATTACGGCACTTTATTGCGTGAATATTACCGATGAGCCAAAAAGCCTGCGCAACGGCGCCCTGCAAACACTCATCGGCCACGGCCATATCGAAAACGATGTAAAAGCGGCCATCTCCACGATCAGGAACACATACCCCGACGGCGCGTATATTTTGATTAGCGGCTCTTTGTACCTCGCGGGCCAAGTTTTGGCGGATATCGAAGCGCTATAAAACGCTACACCTTGCCAGAGTCGGCGCTTCCCCTCATACTGCTCATATGAACGCGCACAACGCTAAAATCACACTCGTCGATGATGACCGGAACATCCTGACCTCTGTCTCCATGGCTCTGGAAGCCGAGGGTTATACAATCACGACATTCAACGACGGTGAAGCGGGCCTGAAAGGCATTCTGGACGGTGAGCCAGACTTGGTTGTGCTCGATATCAAAATGCCGCGTATGAACGGTATGGAAGTTTTGGAAAAACTCCGCGAAACATCCGCCGTACCTGTAATATTCCTCACATCGAAAGATGATGAAATTGATGAAGTCCTCGGACTGCGTATGGGCGCGGACGACTATATCACCAAGCCGTTTTCCCAACGTCTGTTAATCGAACGAATTCGTTCTTTGCTCCGTCGGCGCGCTTTAAATGAAAACCCGGGGTCGGCAACGCAAGAAAACAACAGCGATCAGTATATTTACGGTCCACTGGCAATGGACGATGCCCGCCATACCTGCACATGGAATGGCGAACCCGTAAACCTGACCGTAACCGAATATTTGCTGCTGAAATCCATGGCAAGCCGCCCGGGCATTGTGCGTAACCGCGACCAATTGATCGACATGGCCTATGGCGACAACATTTATGTTGATGACCGCACCGTTGATTCTCATATCAAGCGCCTGCGTAAAAAGTTCAAGAAGGTCGATCCCGAATTTAACCAGATAGAAACGCTCTATGGTGTCGGATACAAATACAAAGAAAACTGAGAACACGCGCGCACGTTGGTTTCGCCTTGCACCGGCACCGGCGCATGTCGGCAGTATTTTCGACTATTACTGGAGCGGCCCGGAACGCCGTATTACCGGACTAACCGTCCGCATTATCGCCGTGAATGTCGTTGCCCTGATCATCCTGTTGATTGGGATTGTGTTTGTCGGACAATACCAAAACAGCCTGATCGAAGCGCGCTTACAAACGTTTCAGATCGAACTTGAACTTATCAGCTCTGCTGTCTCCGAGCGCGTGCATTTCAACGAAGAACAGAACATGCCGATTCTGGACAGCCTGTCCACGGCCCCGTTGGTCAATCGCCTCGCCGATGTAACATTCCAACGCATTCGCGTCATCAATATGGATGGCGATGTCCTCGTTGATTCCCGAACTATGCCCGGTCTGGATGACCGTTTATGGGCGGCGCGTTTTTATGCCGAACACCATCAGACCAGTCTGGAAACTTTGATTCTCCTCGTTAAATTCGTCACGAGCTTCATCCCTGAGAGTGACCGCTTAAACCTCTATCCTCGCGAGGTTGATATTGAAAACCGTGTACAAGACTTTCCGGATGTGAAAAACGCCCTGAAAGAAGGCGTCATCAGTATGTCGGTTTGGGAAGATTATGATGAGCACATCATTCTCTCTGCAGCATCACCGATTATGCAGGGCAATCAGGTCGTTGGCGCAGTCTTGCTGACCCGCCCGGGCTTACAAATCGAAACAGATATCAGAGAACTCTGGATCAACGTCATCCGCGTATTTATCGGCACGTTGATCCTGACTATCCTGCTGTCGATTTACCTGTCCGGCGTAATTGCCCGCCCATTGAAAAAACTGGCAAAAGCCGCAGAAGCCGTCCGCCGCGGACAGGCCAATGCGGATGATATTCCCGACATGTCCTATCGCCATGACGAAATCGGCGAACTCTCTGCCGTATTGCGGCAAATGACGCAAGCTTTGTGGAGCCGTATGGACTCAATCGAACAATTTGCCGCTGATGTTTCACACGAATTGAAAAACCCGCTCACATCCCTCAAAAGTGCAGTTGAAACCGTACAGATCGTCAAAAAGAAAAGCGATCGCGAAAAGCTGATGGGAGTTATCCAACATGATGTTGAACGGCTAGACCGCCTGATAACCGACATTTCACATGCATCCCGTATCGACAGTGAGCTTTCCCGCGAGGCGCTTGAAAAGATCAATATCAAGGGGTTGTTGGGTAATATTCTCGATATCTATCTCGCCAACCCCCTTGACCGCGAAAAAGCAGATACAGGGGAATTGCCAAAAACGATCGAAACAGAAAATGCAAAAATCACGCTTGATGCAAGCATGAAGAAAAACATGTTTATCTGGGGGATCGAAGGACAGCTTGCGCAAGTCTTCCAGAACATCTTGTCCAACGCACTGACATTCGCGCCAAAAGGGTCGGAAATTCTGGTGTTTATCCGCACGCGCAAAGACAAAGTCTGGATCACGATTGATGATAACGGGCCGGGCATTCCGGAGAATAAATTGGAGAATATCTTCGAAAGATTTTACTCAGAACGCCCCGAACATGAAAACTTCGGTCAACATTCAGGGTTAGGCCTGTCGATCTGCAAACAAATTATCGAAGCACACGCAGGACAAATTTTTGCCGAAAACATTCGCGACGATGACGGAGAGATCGCCGGAGCGCGTTTCACCGTTGTACTGGAGCAAGCTTGATGAATGAGAGCCAGTCTAAAAAACCGATGATCATCACGGGACTGTCAGGAGCCGGACTGTCTTCCGTTCTCAAAAGCCTCGAAGATCTGGGTTTTGAAGTCTTTGATAATTTTCCGCTCTCTCTTATCGATACCTTGGTTGAGGACACAAAAGATCAATCAAAACTGGCCATCGGAATCGATGCCCGCTCCCGCGGTTTTTCCGCGCAGGCAATTACCAATGCTATTGAGAAAATCGACGCGCGGCTTGTTTTCATCACCTGCGATCAGGATGTTTTACTAAAGCGTTTTTCTGAAACTCGGCGACTTCATCCAAAGGCGCATGACAAACCTGTCTTAAGCGGCATCAAAGAAGAACAGGCGATGCTGAATGCTCTGGCGCAACAAGCCGACCTGACGATCGACACCAGTGACTTATCGATCCACGATTTGCGCCACATTCTCGAAGGGCATTTCGGGTCGCGCGGCGAACAGGACATGACAATCAATCTGGTATCATTCGGCTTTAGAAATGGCCTCCCCAGAGAGGCAGACATAGTTATGGATGTTCGCTTCGTCAAAAACCCGCATTGGGACAAGCAACTTCGCCCGCTCAGTGGGCAAGACGCCCCTGTCGGAAAGCATATTGAGGAAGACCCCGCATTTAATGAATTTTTTGAAGGTTTAAAAAATTTGCTGAACCCGCTGCTCCCCAGATACAAAGCAGAGGGAAAAAGCTATCTGACAATCGCGATCGGATGTACCGGTGGACGGCACAGATCAGTCTACAGTATTGAAAAGCTCGCCAAATGGCTAAAAGAACAATCAAACACGGTTCACATTACACACCGTGATCTTAATATCATTTCCTGAAATTATTAGGCCGTATAGTCGTCGTAACCAACACCCGCAATCGGTGCTGTGATCGTTAGCGCATTCTGAACAAATGTCTCGCGCACACCAAGTTCTTGTGTCGTATTAAACGCACCGCTTGTACCGGGCGCATCATAACGCGTTAACGGTCCATCAAATTTAAAATCATCACCTAATCCCATGATTACACACTCTCTATCTTATCTGGTTTATTATTGTTTATTACGCAGAAGTAAAAAGCGCACCGCCTCTGTAGCGATACGCTAAACTTTATGGCTGGCCTGGATCGTAACTGTCCAGTCCGTAGTCCATACCTTGTGGCTGGAATTCAACATGACGTGAACCCATTACTGGGGCCATAATATTGCTAATTGCATTACGTAGTTCGGGAGAAGCCATCGAACACACCTTTCTCTATTTTTAACACCGCATTTTCTTTTGATACGCCCATTCCATCATGGGTTCGGAGCATTATTGTAACTAAATTGCTCTCTTCCGCATCTTTGTTGTCTACTATGTTATATAAAAGGCGCTCAGAAGTCAAATTTTTGAGGTCTATGATACGCTCAGTGCGACCGTTGAGGCTTGTGACGATATTCATCACCGTTTTTTCGGTCAATTCCGGATCTTCTTCTGTATCCAGGAGCGTGTAATCACCAACAGGTTCATAATCACTCTTGTCTTCTTTCCACTGAAATATCTGAAAAGCGTTTTCAACCAAAGGGTTACGCTTATAGATAAAGGGTGGTTTTTCGCTCTCGATGTTGAAATTCTGAACCATAGAACCAGTTTAACATGGCTGTTGAATAAAAAAACAGAGAATCGCACGGATTCAGGGTTGATTTGCACAGTAGAACCCCCCACAATCCGCGCAATATTAAGACTTTTTGCTGATTTTTATAAGGAAAGACATAACATGAGTGCCGTACCACAAGCTTTGGAAAATGATTATTGGGTCGCCGACATAACACAAGCCGAATGGGGCCGTAAGGAAATCGAACTGGCTGAACACGAAATGCCGGGTCTAATGGCCCTGCGCGAAGAATATAAAGGCAAAGAGCCTTTGAAAGGTGCGCGCATCGTCGGCTGTTTGCACATGACAATCCAGACCGCAGTTCTGATCGAAACATTGCAAGATCTTGGCGCTGAAGTGCGTTGGTCATCTTGTAACGTATTTTCGACTCAAGACCACGCCGCAGCCGCAATCGCCGCAAAAGGCACGCCTGTTTTTGCAAAAAAAGGCATGACAGATGATGAATTCTGGTGGGCAATCGACCAGACAATCAAAGGCCCCGACGGATGGGTTCCGAACATGATTTTGGACGACGGCGGCGACCTGACTGTCCGCATGCATGAAGAAACACCTGAATTGCTCGATGACGTCAAAGGTCTGTCCGAAGAGACAACGACGGGCGTTTTGCGTCTGTATGAAATGGAGAAAAAAGGCACGTTGAAAGTTCCGGCAATCAACGTGAATGACTCCGTAACAAAATCCAAATTCGACAACAAATATGGCTGTCGTGAATCCCTCGTGGATGCTATCCGCCGTGCCACAGACGTCATGATGGCCGGTAAGGTCGCATTCGTTGCCGGTTACGGTGATGTTGGTAAAGGCTCTGCCGAATCCCTGCGTCAGGCCGGTTGCCGCGTCATGGTTTCCGAAGTCGATCCGATCTGCGCATTGCAAGCTGCTATGGATGGCTTCGAAGTTGTAACAACAGAAAACGCAGCACCACGTTGCGACATCTTCGTGACAGCGACAGGTAACAAGGACGTCATCACTGTTGACCACATGCGCGCAATGAAAGAAAACGCAATTGTTTGTAACATCGGTCACTTTGACAACGAGATCCAGACCGAGCCTCTGCGCAACATGAAATGGAACAACATCAAGCCACAAGTCGACCAGATCGAATTCCCTGATGGTAAGAAAATCATCCTTCTTGCTGAAGGCCGTCTTGTGAATCTCGGTTGTGCGACCGGCCACCCGTCATTCGTGATGTCAGCCTCTTTCACAAACCAGACACTGGCACAAATCGAGCTTTGGAATAACGCAGAAAACTACGAAAACAAAGTCTACGTTCTGCCGAAGCATCTCGATGAAAAAGTGGCTGCGCTGCACCTCGACAAAGTCGGTGCTACATTGACAGAGCTGTCTAAAGAACAAGCGGACTACATTGACGTCGAAGTCAAAGGTCCGTTCAAGAAAGACGAGTACCGCTACTAAGAATGATCTTCCAGAGCCAGCATATTCACAATATCCGGCTCTTCTAGAACACGCGAATAAGGGAGCTTCTCACGAGGCTCCCTTAAATATTGGGCCAAGTTCTCCCATACACGGTCCAGATCTTCGACCGGCATCATGTAAACATCAAGATTACGCATCTTCGGAAAACCGACACCCTGCAACAGAACCTCCATGCGGGACGAAGGTCCGTTCAATGCAAATACATCTCTATCGGTCAAACGGGCATAGGAGCGCGCTGCCTCGGCTATAGCCACAAGTGATAGGCCCGGTGAAACCAGACCTTTATGAGGAGCGGCCTCAACAGTATCAATACAAACCACATTCGTTTTGACATCGCGCCCGTTCAGATCACCATGCCAGTTACGCCAGCCCCCATAGGACATAGCCGTCAAACGGTCTCCGACATAAACAGCAACCTCAAAGCGTGACAGCACCCCCTCATAGGTCCGCGCCGAATTATCCCAGTCAAAATGGCTTA
>CAZLTT010000078.1:0-9601 GCA_964562515.1 uncultured Micavibrio sp. | reverse complement strand
CCTTCATCGCCGTTTTAGGTCCGAGATCCGCAGCAATCAGCAATTCTTCAAGCTCGTCTAGCATATCCTGATCGAGCTTTTTCTTGGTGACCAGATCGGTCAGCCCTTGTGTGATCTTATTGGTCGATTTGGAAAGGCCGGATGTCAGGCGGGAAAGCCAACCGCCCTCCTCGCTGTGATCGGACAGCTCTTCGCTTTCCTTGATATCACTTTCCGCTGTATGAATCGGAACGGGGGTTTCATCGAGGTCTTCGATAATTTCTGAGCCGTTTTCTTCTAGAGCATGCTCAGTATCAGGATCGATTTTGGGATCGTCTTCGTCAGTGGACGGCTCAATAGCGGGTTCGCCGGGCGGATGGACAATTTTGTCCTCGCGCTCCTGCTCTTCTTGCTCTTTCGCGTTCTTCTTTTTTCTCCAGAAAACCATGGCCCGACTATATCAGATCACACAGCCACGCCAAGGAGGTTCTGTCCCTGAATATCGGTCAGTTGAACTTTGGCCAATGTGCCTGTGGATAAGTCCCCCTCCACGGAAACGGGGGCGAACGTCTCTGCGCGTCCAAAATTGTCTTTTTCAACAATGATATCCACAGTTTTATTCAGATGTCGCTTGAGGAGTTTTTGATGTTGTTTTTGACCCAAGTCTCGCAAGCGTTTTGCCCGTTCTTTGCGGACCGCAGGGTCGACTTGATCCGGAATACGAGCGGCGGGCGTACCCTCCCTTTCCGAATACGGGAACACATGCAGATATGTCAGATCACATTCTTCGACGCATTTAAGCGTATTTTGGAACATTTCTTCGGTTTCTGTTGGAAAACCAGCGATGATGTCTGCGCCAAACTCCATTTCGGGGCGTAAATCACGTGCTTTTTGACACATTTCGATCGCATCCGCCCTTAAATGGCGTCTTTTCATGCGTTTAAGGATCAAATCATCGCCTGCCTGAAGAGATAAATGCAGATGCGGCATTAGACGCGGTTCTTCCGCAATCAAACGCCAAAGATCTTCGTCTATTTCGACAGGATCGAGGGATGAGAGGCGCAAGCGCGGCAATTCCTGTACAAGTGCCAACACGCGGCGGATCATCTGGCCGAAGGTAGGTTTGCCGGGTAAATCGGGTCCGTATGACGTCACATCAACGCCCGTAAACACCACTTCCTTATAGCCCTGCTCAACCAGTGTACGCACCTGATCGGCAATGACACCAATGGGTACAGAGCGGGACGGCCCCCGACCATACGGGATAATGCAAAACGTACAGCGATGGTCGCAGCCATTTTGAACCTGAAGAAAAGCACGGGTTTTATCCTCAAACCCTTCGATCAGATGACTGGCTGTTTCCGTAACAGACATGATGTCATTGACCAAAACACGGTCATTGTGGCGAACACCCCATGTTTCTGCTTTTAATTTCAGATCGTTACCAATGATTTGGTCGATCTCCCCCATCTGTGCATAACCCTGTGGGTCAATCTGGGATGCGCAACCGGTAACAATGATCTTGGCGTTCGGATTTTCACGACGAGCCTTACGTATCGCTTGCCTAGCCTGCCTTTCCGCTTCTTTTGTCACGGCGCATGTATTGAAAATGATCGCATCCTTCATTCCCGCATCGACAGCATGCTTTTTCATCACCTCAGACTCGTAAGTATTGAGGCGGCATCCGAATGTTACTATCTCTGGGTCGTTACTCATCCAGCTTCTGTTTCCATAAAATATTTGCGTCAGGACGATTTTTGCGCTAATTCTGCCCTTCCGTCAATAAACCAGTGTAGCAGTATTCATATTATGGCTCTGCGTCGAGAAAAAAAAGTCTACTTAAACGGCGAAATGCCCGCTTTGTTTGGCAAAAGCAGCCATACGGAGCGTGAAATACGCAAGCAAAAGCGTATATGGCCAGCCGCTTTGGGGGTTACATTTGTGAGCGTCGCAATTCTCGACTCCTATACATGGCCAGGCGAAAAGGCAGACCCTGATATGCCGAGCATCATCAATGCATGGGAAATGAATGCGAAAACATGGTCGGAGGCCCGTGCAAACCCGCTGCGCTATCTCGGCCTGAAATACACCCCGCGTGGGCGTGAACATATTCTTCAAGCGATGAGAAACCCCGAAGCTCTCGACGATACGCAGGTTATAGCATCAAACCCAGAAGAACCGGGCCAAAGCTAAGGCGTTAGCTCGCCTTCAAAAACGTAAGCGTATGGGCCGGTCATTAAAACATGGCCATCTTCGCGGATATGAATGAACAACGATCCGCCATCCAGCTCGATTTCGACTTTTTGCCCCGTACGTCCGCTATGGTGCGCGGCTACAGCCACTGCACAAGCACCGGAGCCACATGCCAGCGTAATTCCGACACCGCGTTCCCATGTACGTTGACGCAGTTTCGTGTCATTTATGATTTCCACAAATTCCACATTGGTTCTGTTGGGAAAAATCGGGTTATGCTCAACCGTACGCCCTATGTCCTCCACAGGGATATCCGCAAGATCGTCCACAAAGAACACGCAATGCGGATTCCCCATATTCACACCGATCGGGTTACTGAGTCCGTCTTGGGTTAAATCCAGCTCCTCGACACTCACAGCTTCACCCATATCGACGGTGACCATACCGTTTTCCGCACGTATGCACGGTAGAATGCCTCGCCCCGTTTCCAAGGCGCAGCCATCCTCGCCCGTCTCATTCATTATGATGCCAGCAACACAACGTGATGCGTTTCCACAGGCCGCGCTTTCTGACCCGTCCGCGTTATAAAAGCGCGCAAAAACATCGCCATTTTCCGAAGGCTCAAGCACAGTCAGCAGATCACAGCCCACACCAAAATTACGGTCGCAAATATGTTCGATTTGCGCAGGCGTAAGGGCTACAGATTCCTTGCGGGAATCTATAATCACAAAATCATTACCCAAACCGTGCATTTTCCTAAATTTCATGCGGTATTCGCCTTTTCCTTAAAGTCCTTGACAATATAGGGCGATTCCCATATTTTCCACCCAAATTTCACTGGCATCGGTATTTGTCAGTGCCCAAGCATTCTTTGAAATGCAGGTACCCCCTAGTCGGCGCGAACGCTCACTGGGGCTAATTTAGTTTATTAACTTCGGACTTTAAATGTTTGATAGCTTGAGCGAAAAACTTGGTAATGTTTTCTCCGGTCTGAGAGGTAAAGCCTCTTTGAGCGAAAATGACGTGATGGCGGTAAGCCGCGAAATCCGCATTGCCTTGCTTGAGGCTGACGTTGCCCTGCCCGTTGTTAAGGACTTTATCTCTCAAATTAAAGATAAAGCCGTTGGCCAAGACGTTATTAAAGGCGTCAATCCTGCGCAACAGGTCATCAAGATCGTTCATGATGAACTGGTTGTTATGCTTGGCTCGGAAGCGGACGAGCTTAAATTCTCCTCTCCTCCATCCGTCTACCTGATGGTTGGTCTGCAAGGTTCGGGTAAAACGACATCGACGGCCAAGATCGCCAAGATGATCACCGAAAAGCAGAACAAGAAGGTCCTGATGGCCTCTCTGGACGTATATCGCCCCGCTGCTCAGGAACAGCTTGCACAACTTGGTGAGCAAACAGGTGTCGCGACACTGGATATCGTTGAGGGTCAAAAGCCTGTCGATATTACCAAACGCGCGCTCGATACTGCCCGTAAAGAGGGCTATGACCTCGTCATGCTCGATACTGCGGGCCGTTTGTCTATCGACGAAGAGATGATGGCCGAAGTTGAAGCGGTCAAGAAAGCCTCTAACCCGATTGAAACCCTGCTTATCGCCGATGCGATGACCGGTCAGGACGCGGTACAGACCGCCACAGCCTTTGATGAGCGCGTTGGTCTGTCCGGTATTATGCTGACCCGTGTAGACGGTGATGCACGCGGCGGTGCGGCGATGTCCATGAAGGCCGTCACAGGCAAACCCATCAAGCTGATCGGTGTCGGTGAAAAATGGAGCGAGATCGAAACATTCCACCCTGACCGTATTGCCGGCCGTATTCTTGGCATGGGTGATGTTGTTTCATTGGTTGAAAAGGCTGTTGAAACCGTTGATGCGCAAGACGCACAGGAAATGGCCAAGAAATTCAAAAAAGGCCAGTTCGACTACAACGATTTGCTGAAACAAATGCAGCAAATGAGCAAGATGGGCGGCATGGGCGCGATGATGAAGATGATGCCAGGCCTGTCCGGTATGTCCGACAAGATCGCAGAAGCCGGTCTGGATGACAGCTTCGTGAAGCGTCAGGAAGCCATTATCTTTTCCATGACCAAGGAAGAGCGCGCCAACCCCGATTTACTCAACGCCAAACGTAAAAAGCGTATCGCCGCCGGTTCCGGTACATCCGTTCAAGACATCAACAAACTCGCCAAGCAGCTGAAACAGATGCAGGTGATGATGAAGAAGATGAAGAAGATGGGCGCCGGCAAGATGATGGGCATGATGAAAGACCTGATGGGCGGCAAAGGCGACGAGATGGAAATGCTCGCGCAAAGCATGGACCCGGAAGGTCTGGCGAAAGACATGGCCGATGCCGAAGGCAGCTCACTCGGCCCCAACCCGTTCGCAGGCGGAGGCATGCCTCCCGGTCTTGGCGGCGGACTGCCCGGATTAGGCGGGCTTGGCACAGGTTCTATGCCATCACATGGTGGCAAGAAAAAAGATCGCAAAAAGAAAAAGAAGCGATAAACAAGTTTGTAAGTAACTACTGATCTAAAGGAGAAAAACTATGGCACTTGCAATGAGACTATCAAGAGGCGGACGTAAGAACCGTCCATTTTACCGCATCGTCGTAGCGGACAAGCGCATGCCGCGCGATGGCCGTTATATCGAGCGTTTGGGTACATATAACCCGCTTTTGGCCGACAATGACGATAACCGCGTCCAGTTGGTTGAAGACCGCATCAAATACTGGCTCGAAAAAGGCGCACAGCCTTCTGAGCGTGTTGCGTTGTTCCTTGGTAAGGCCGGCATCATCGATATGCCTGAACAGCCTAACCGTCCGAACAAATCCAAGCCTTCCGAGAAAACTCTGCAAATGAAAGCAGACAAGGAAGAGAAGCGTCAGGCTGCTGAAGAAGCTGCGAAGGAAGCAGAAGAAGCCGCTAAGGCCGAAGCTGAAGCCGCTGCAGCCGCAGAGGCAGAAGCTCCAGCTGAAGAAGCTTCTGCTGAAGCACCGGCCGAAGAGGCCCCTGCAGAAGAAGCTGCTGCTGAAGAAGCGCCTGCTGAGGAAGCTAAAGAAGAAGAAAAGCCTGCTGAATAAGGCTTTTTAGCTCTATGGATCAGAATAGCGGCCAATCCCCAAAAACGATATGCGTTGGCAAAATTGCCGGAGCGCATGGCGTCAAGGGATTGGCCAAAATTCTGCCCTATTGCGAAGATGTGAGCCTGCTCGAGCAGGCCCTCAATTATACGATCACACTCAAAAACAGTAACGGCAAGCACATGCTCGCCGAGATCAAAGACGTACAAACCCGTGAAGATGTTGAAAAGCTTAAAGGAACCGAGCTTTTTGTGTCGCGGGACGTACTCCCCGATATTGATGATGACGACACGTACTATATCGAAGATTTGATCGGTATGACGGTTGTCGATAAGTCAGGTGATGAAATCGGTATAGTCAGAGCCGTTCCCGATTATGGCGGCGGTGAATTACTGGACATACGGCTTAAAAACGGCAAAGAATTGCTGCTTCCTTTTAAAGATGAGTACGTACCCGCTGTCGCGGAGGTCATTACGGTTCAGGATTATGAGGAATTTGTTGTATGAGCGACGAAGGCCTGACCCTTTTAACAAAAACCCTTTCCGCAGGCCCTGCCCATGTCATTAAAAGTGCGCTTGAGGCAGAAGGCATTGCCGCTTTTGTGCTAGACGACCACCCAGCTGGGCTTGGCGTTGGCTTGGGAATTATCAATGCGCGGGTTATGGTTTTAAAAAGCGACCTTGAGGCCGCTCGCCAAGTTTTAATGCAGGTGCAAAATGAGTTGGACGATTAACATCCTCACCCTGTTTCCCGAGATGTTTCCGGGGGTTTTAGGCCATTCTTTGGCCGGAAAAGCGTTAGAGCGCGGAGATTGGGCCTATAACGCGGTGAATATCCGTGATTTCACCGAAGATGTTCATAAATCGGTCGATGATACTCCCTATGGTGGCGGTGCAGGTATGGTTATGCGTGCCGATATCATAGAAAAAGCTCTGCTCTCGGTCGAAAATCCGGGGCATAAAATCTACCTTTCCCCGCGCGGGAAGCCATTAACGCAGGCAAAAGCAGTCGAAATGTCAAAAATGCCCGCCCTAACCCTGTTATGCGGGCGTTATGAAGGCGTTGACCAACGTGTTCTGGACGCACATGACTTCGAAGAGGTCAGTATCGGCGATTATGTGCTTTCGGGCGGTGAGCCAGCGGCCCTGATACTCATGGATGCCTGTATACGCTTGCTGCCCGGTGTGATGGGTAATGAAGATACGGCAGATAATGAGAGTTTTGGTGCCAATACAGGGGGCTTGTTGGAGTATCCGCATTACACACGCCCCGCAGCGTGGGAAGACGCGGATGGAACAAGCCATCCGGTGCCGGAAGTACTTCAATCAGGCAACCACAAAAAGATCGACGAATGGCGCAGAAATCAGTCCTTACAGATCACAGAAGCGCGACGCCCGGATTTGCTCAAAAAACGCCCCGAAAAATCGTAAGTTTTTCTTGTAATCCGCCGCTTTTGTGCGTATAAACCGCATACATTTTGGATTAACCCCGTAAAAAGATAAGCAATCCGCCAACTTTCGAGTTGATTTCGGGATTGAAGAAAAGGGAATAGAAAGATGAATACATTACAGAAATTTGAAGCAAAGACACTTGCTAAACTTCAGGAAAACAAAGAAGTTCCTGAGTTCTCCCCCGGTGACACAATTAAAGTTAACGTGCGTGTTAAAGAAGGTACACGTGAGCGTATTCAGGCATATGAAGGTGTTTGTATCGCTCGTACAGGTTCCGGCGTAAACGCCAACTTCACTGTTCGTAAGATCAGTTTCGGTGAAGGTGTTGAGCGTACATTCCCGCTTTGGAGCTCCCGTATCGACAGCATCGAAGTTGTTCGTAAAGGTTCTGTTCGTCGTGCGAAGCTTTACTACCTGCGTGATCGTCGCGGTAAGTCAGCACGTATTGCAGAGCGTACATCCGGTCACGGTATCGAGACTGAAGTCGATGAGAGCACAAAAGAGCTGACTAAAACACAGAAGAAAGCTCAGAAGAAAGCAGCTAAGGACGCGAAGCGCGCAGAAGCCCGTAAGAAGAACGACGAGGCAGCCGCAGCGAAGAAAGCCGCTAAAGAGGCTGAAAAGGCTGCAGCTAAAGCGGAAGCTGATGCAGCAGCAGCAGAAGCGGCCGCAGCGGAAGCACCTGCTGAAGAATAAGCCTCTTCGTACACACAAAGAATTCAAGCAAAAAGCCTGCTGTTACCAGCAGGCTTTTTTCGTTCCGTGTGGCTAAACTGTTTCTAGGTAATTATTGGCTCATCAACATCAAGTACGGATGTTGGTGTTTTTACATCCAGATCCGCGGATGCATGCTGTGTAGGCTCTTGCCCACCTGTCCTCCAATCCTGATTCAGCAGTGAACCATGCGTTTCACTTCGGTATTCCTCAACAGCGTCGCGCATCCATTGCCCGACACCTCCATCAGGTTCTCCGCCATAGAAGGCGCCCGCACGTAACATATACTGCGCACGATAGATGGTAAGTTGTGACGCACCCTCTTCCATAGCTGCATCCGTTAAGCTGTCCGTCAATGTTTCGTATCCCACAGATGTCTCGGCGATACGGCGCTGCGTTTCGCCCCAATGGCCGGACTGACCCCACATATGTTCAAGGATCTGCGGGTTTTGAAGGACAGTTTCGCTGTTATTCTCTGCAATGTAGTCCGCAACACCCAGAATGGTCTGCGCACCAATGATACCGTTCGGATGTACGCGCATAGGCGACCCATCCGCAAATTTGGTAAACTCGTTATCGCCTAGCTTATAATGCCCTGCTTCATGCAACATGGTTTGCAAATGCACCGCCTCTTCGTGACTGAGCGGATAAGGTTGGGAAACAAGAGATTCAATAGTATCCCCTTCAACGCTTGCAGGATCATGTCCTGCTGCAATGGCACGCTCTTCTATCGCGGCCAGTTGATCTTCAAAGCCTGCCGCGGCCAGAGCATCTCGTGCTGCTTGCCCTAAACGCGGAGCAATATGTAAGTTCTCGTCCTGACTAAGGAAGTTTATGACACCTTGACTGGTTCCCGGACCAAACGAACCGTTGGGGTAAGGAAAATCAGCCATACCTTCATCCAGAAGGCCCTGTTGGATGACTTTGATGTCGTTAATTGATAATTCGCCGGGTTTGCTTAAAAGATGCGCAACCACAAACTTTGCGCTTTCGGAATCTAAACTCATTTTTCTACACCCTCTGTTGTTATTTTTGGCGCATTTACGCCTATATCTATTGTTTGGAAACGCCTTTTATTGCTAAAAAGCTATTTCAGTAATGATTTTAGATATTTGGCTTTAAGAAACGGTTAAAATGGCCCCCCGCACATTATTCGAGAAAATATGGGATGACCACATCGTACATTGTGAAGATGACGGCACGTGCCTGATTTACATTGATGCGCACCTGATTCACGAGGTTACAACGCCGCAAGCCTTTGAAGGTTTGAAGATGAACGGGCGTTCCGTGCGCCGCCCTGAGCTTACTTATGGCGTTATGGATCACAATGTGCCGACCAGTGACCGCTCTATTGGCCGTGCCGTGTATGACACGGAAACCGAAGAAAGCACCATCCAGATGGATACGTTCGAGGCGAATTGTAAGGAATTCGGCATCGATTACTTCGATATTTTCGACCCGAGACAGGGGATTGTGCACGCAATGGGCCCTGAACAAGGCATTACCCAGCCCGGAAAGACCATTGTTTGCGGGGATTCCCACACATCCACCAACGGCGCGTTCGGCGCGTTTGCATTCGGTATTGGCACATCGGAGGTCGAACACGTACTGGCGACGCAGACACTGTTGCAGAAAAAGCCCAAAACCATGCGGGTTACGGTTGATGGAGAGCTCACGCCCGGCATTACCGCGAAAGACATCATCCTCGCAATCATCGGAAAGATAGGCACAGCGGGCGGTACAGGCCATGTTATTGAATATTCGGGTAGTGCTATACGCGGTCTTTCGATGGAAGGTCGCATGACGATTTGCAATATGTCGATCGAGGCCGGCGCGCGTGCGGGTATGATTGCGCCCGATGAAACGACATTTGCATATGTGAAGGGCCGTCCGCATGCACCAAAGGGCGAAGACTGGGACAAAGCCGTAGAATATTGGAAGACATTATATTCTGACGAAGACGCGGTATTTGATGCCGAAGTGCATTTGAACGCTGAGGATATACCGCCGCTCGTTACTTGGGGCACAACGCCGGAAGATGTTGCGCCGATTGACGGTGTTATCCCCTCTCCCGAAGATTATAAGGATGACAACAAGCGCAAAGCCGTGATCCAGATGCTGGAATATATGGATTTGAAGCCCGGAACACGCATGCAAGACATTGAAATCGACCGTGTTT
>CAZLTT010000077.1:0-9652 GCA_964562515.1 uncultured Micavibrio sp. | reverse complement strand
TTAATCCCCTGCTCAAGCGCTCGCAGCCTACCCATGCAATCATCGCAGCATTATCGCCGCAGAGCTTGATTGGCGGTGCGTAGCTGCGGAATCCTTTTTCTGCACACAGTTCTTCCAGTTTCGCACGAATGGCGGTGTTGGCGGCAACGCCCCCCGATACAACCAGTGTTGGTGTTTGCGGTTTGTATGTGCCGCTAAATTTGTCCATGGCGCGAACGCATCGGTCGGCGACGACATCGGCCATTGTTGTTTGGAATGCGAAAGCCAGATCGGCGATGTCTTCGCGCTTTAACGCTCCTGCGGGCAGGTGTTCAACATGCGTGCGGACGGCTGTTTTGAGGCCGGAAAAGCTGAAATCCAGCTCTTTTCGCCCTTTCATAGGCGTTGGCAGGGGGAAACGTTCGAGCGCTGCTTGGTGGTTCGCGCATTCTTCGGCGATTTTTTGCAACTCCGGCCCGCCGGGATAGGGCAGGCCCATCAATTTGGCGGATTTATCGAAACATTCGCCGGCGGCATCATCCAGAGTTTTGCCAAGCAATTCATATTCACCGACATCTTTCGCAATGAGCAATTGAGTGTGTCCGCCGGAGACGAGCAAGAGCAGGTAAGGGAACTCGACTTTGTCCGTCAGGCGCGGTGTAAGGGCGTGCCCTTCCAGATGGTTAACGGCGATAAAGGGCAGATTACGACTGGCGGCTAATGCTTTTCCTGCAATCATGCCGATCATGACGCCGCCGATCAGGCCCGGCCCGCTCGTCGCGGCTATGCCGTCAATGTCGTCTAGTGTAAGGTTTGCATCGTTGAGTGCGGCCTTGATCAGTGTATGAAGGTGGTCGATATGCGCTCGGGCGGCGATTTCGGGTACGACACCGCCAAAAGCCTTATGTTCTTCGAGCTGAGACAGTACAAGATTGGACAGGATTTTACCCTCACTATTCACGATAGCGGCGGCAGTTTCATCACAGCTTGTTTCAATGCCCAGAATGTTCATAATACGATCCATATTTGAAGGCACACCCTATATGAACGATGAAAATAGAACAATAAGAATAGGCACGCGTGGCTCTCCGCTCGCTCTGGCGCAGACAGTGTTGGTGCGCGAAGCGTTGGAGAAAGCTCATCCGTCACTCACAACGGAAGTGAAAGTTATCAAAACGTCCGGAGACTGGTTGCCGGAACATGGTGAGAAGAGATTATCCGAGGTCGATGGCGGTAAGGGGCTTTTCGCTAAGGAAATCGAGAAAGCTCTGTTGATTGAGGAGATCGATATTGCCGTCCACTCGATGAAGGATATGGACTCCTATTTAGCAGAAGGGTTAGTGATTGAGCACATGCTTGAGCGTGAAAACCCAAGAGATGTTCTTTTGTTAAATGAAAAAAATAACTTAGCCAATAGCAGCCAAATTAAAAATGCGCCGTTTTCTGCTTTGAAAGAGGGCGCTGTGGTTGGTGCGGCCAGTGTGCGCAGGACAGCGTTTATAAAACACGTACGGCCTGATCTTAACATTGTTCCAATCCGCGGGAACGTGCAGACACGAATTGATAAGTTGCGCGGCGAGAATGCGATTGCCGGAATGGATGCGACATTTTTGGCGATGGCGGGGCTAAATCGTCTCGGTCTTCAAGACGAAGCGGATATTGTTCTTGAACCAGAAATTATGTTGCCTGCAGCGGGGCAAGGGGCTGTCGGCATACAAATACGTGAAGGTGATCAGATTGCGCGGGAATACCTGGATGCTATCGCGCATGAACAGACTTTTTTATGTGTGTTAGCCGAGCGCGCGGCGCTTAAAACGCTTGATGGCTCTTGCCATACGCCAATTGGTGCTTTTGCTGAGTTTGATGGGGCGGACATGCGTTTGCGTTTAAAGGTCGCATCGTTAGATGGAAAGGATATTTTCGAAAACGAGGCTGTGCAGCCTGTAAGTGTGCGCGCAGATGCCGAACAGCTTGGACGAACTCTAGCCGAGACCCTTAAAGATAAAATTCCTCAGGACATTCTTGGTCATGGGTAATACCCGAAAACAGATATTGCTTATACGTCCGCAAGCGCGGTCTGAATCCTTCGCGGCTGAGCTGCGCGATCTTGGTTATACAACTGTGATCTCTCCGGTATTGAGGATTGAATATACAGATACGAAATGGCCGGACATATCAGGCTATCAGGGGATTATCGCGACCAGTGTGTATGGTATCGAGAGCTTATCCAAAGCTTTCGAAGGAAGGGATGTTCCGCTCTATCTTGTCGGTAAGAACACAAGTGCCGCCGCGTCGGATTTAGGGTTTAGCGCAATCCGCAAAACGGCGATAAATGCGCAAACACTGGTTGATGAAATTACGGCGGACATCGACAATAAAGAGCAGCCTTTTCTGTATGTCAGGGGAGTAGATATCGCATTCAAGATGAAAGATGCTCTGTCTTCTGAGGGTATTGTAGTTGATGAGCATATAGCCTATTCGGCGGAGGCGATAACGATGCTGTCTGCGGATGTTCAAGGCGCTTTAAAGAACAAATCTATCGGTGCTGTCCCGTTTTTCTCGGTGCGCAGTGCTAAAATTTTTATAGAAAACGTTGAAAAAGCAGGGCTCTCCGAGCATTTGAAGGGCATAAAAGCCTTGTGCATCAGCCAGAGCGTGCTAGAGTACGTACGGCCTGCATTCGGGGGGGAGGCGTACGTCGCGCAAAGCCCCGATAGAAAAGGGATTACAGCATTAATTGCACAATATTGTGAAAGCATAGACATGTCAGAAGGAATGGAGAAAGACACAATGAGTGGAGCAAATTCTTCCAAGAAAAAAGCAATCGAGAATGGTGCGGAAATTATCGAACGTTTTGGCGGTATTCGTCCGTTGGCAAAAAAAATCGATGTGGCCGTGACAACCGTTCAGGGGTGGAAAAAACGCGATACTATTCCCGCGACGCGCCGCGATGTGATTATTGAGGCGGCGGCTGACCATAATGTTGATTTGTCCGATCTGATGAGCGATGCGCCGGATGTGCAGGATGCGGCGAATGAAAATACAGAATCGGTCACCGAGACTGAAGAACAAGCTTCTGAACAGTCAAAAGTAGAACCGAGCGCAAAGCCTCAGGCTTCCGTTCCTCCGGTGTCTGCACCTAAAAAAGCAGCTGTCGAGCCTGAAATTGATGCCATGATTGACGAAAAACTCGCGGAAGCCGAGAAAAAGGCCGTTGATAAAAACACCATCATTGTTGTTGCTTTGATAGCCATCGTTTTGCTGGCAGTGGCGGCATTGGTTTGGCCAAAGGCAAAAGACGAAGCGACGCTGGACCGTTTGAGTGCTCTGGAAGCCCGTACGCAGGAATTAACCGGTGAAGTTGCCGAGGTTCAGGAAAATGTAGAGGAACAACAGTCCTTTTTCGGCACGATTATTCCCGAAGATTTGAATGAGCAGCTCTCCACGTTAAAGGAGCAAGCATCGACAACAACACAGCAGGTGGTTGATAAGACAAGAGAAGTTTCAGCGGATGTTTTGGCCGACGATGCCGGAACGATTACCGACCGCGCAATTATTCTGGAAGAGCATTTGCAGGAAATTACAGGCGGCCCTGTTCTGGCAGGAATGCTCGGAAATTTGCATCAGCTTCAATCACAACCGGGTGGTCAACAGGTTCTGGATCAGGCGATGGCCCAGTTGAGTGCCTTGATGGCCAGCATGCCCGAAGAGGCGATTGATGCGCCCGCCGAAGAGGGTGAGGTTGGCGTATTTGAAAGTGCGTTAAATCAAGCGCGCAGTCAAAGTGATGCATTGGGACAAACATTTGAAGATGTACCTGCAAGTGAGTTGAAAGCGGCGGCGATGTTGTTAACGATGCAACAGCTGCGCTCTTCCCTAAACCGTGATAATGACGCCTTCGAAGGTGACTTCGAAGTCCTGATGGGGCTGATCGGCGAAGAGAATGTTGAGCTTCGCGCGTCTCTTGAGAAACTTGCGCCGCATGCGCAGGACGGCGTTCTAACACCTGCGGGCCTTACAGATGAATTTAAGACAATTGCCGGTGATGCTGTTATTGCTTCGTTGAAAGGTGAAGATGTTTCTTTACAAGACCGTGCGGCGGCCCGCTTTAACGAGGTTCTCCAAATTGAAAAGGATGGAGAGCTTGTTACAGGTACGGAAACACAGGCGCAGATCAGTGCGGCCGAAAACCTGCTAGAAGACGGCCAGATTGAAGAGGCGATGCAGGTTGTTCGCGGCATTGACGGTCCGGCAGGAAAGATTTTGTCCGATTGGTTGAACAAGGCGCAAGCGACATTGAATGCGCAAAGCCTGTCCAACAATCTGACAACAGGCATCAATATGCGTGCGTTCGGTGTCGAGGATGTCACGACGTTGTTATCCGGTGAAGGCTTGCCGAGTGGATCGCAACTGATTCAGGACAGCGAGACTGGCATTAATATCTATACACCCGGACGTAGACCGGGCAGTGGGCCAAAGCCGATTGGTAATGCTAATCCATATGATTAAAGCGGCGGTTGTGTTAGCCTGATACCGGAAGGAATTCTCCTATGATCAAGGCATTTTGGTTTGCAATTAAGGTCGGCGTATTGATTGCGCTGGCTGTATGGATTGTCGACCGAAACGGTTCCATGCAGTTTGGCTGGGTAGATGCCGAAGGTCACGAAATGGTTGTGACGATGGAGCTTGGGTTCTTTCTGCTCTGTGTTCTCGGGCTCGTTCTGATATCCATTTTTGTCTACCAAACGATCAAAACATTCGTTGATTTCCCGAAAAGTTATCGCCGTTATTCCGAAGTGCGTTCGAAAGAAAAAGGCTATGAAGCTTTGACCAGAGGTTTGACGGCTGTGGCAGCTGGTGATGCGAAAGCCGCACGAAAGGAAGCCGAGCGCGCGAGCGGGCTTTTGCCGGAAGATGGCGGTTTGCCGCTATTGCTAAAGGCGCAGGCGGCCCGTCTTGAAGGACGCGAAGAGGATGCGGTTGAGAATTTCGTGGCTTTGCTCGAGCATAAAGATGCGGGGTTCTTGGGGGTTCGCGGATTGTTGCAGAGTGCTCTGGATAATGGTGACAATGAAGGGGCACTGGCCTTGGCGGAGCGTGCATTGGAGCTTCACCCCAAACAGCCATGGATACTGAATATTATTTACGACTTGTTGATCAAAAACCGTAAATGGTATCGCGCGGAAAAAATCCTGACGCGGCTTGAAAAGCAAAAAGCGGTGACTGCCGATAAGGCAAAGTCGGACCGTATAGCGTTGTGGATGGCGCAGGCCGAAGATGATGTCGCCGAAGGCTATGTCGCGGACTCTCTGTTGCTGATTAAAAAGGTGCTGAAAAAGGCATCTGGTTTTGCACCTGCTGCAATCCTGATGGCGGATATTCAGCGTCAGCAAAACAATCCTAAGAAAGCGGAAAAAACGATCCTGAAAGCATGGAAAACCGAAACAAGTGGTGCTTTGGTGGATTACTGGTTAGCGATTACGCCCGAGGATGATGCGCAGGATAAGCTCGCCAAGCTTCGTTGGTTGCAGAAATTGTTGAATGCCCATCCGAATTCCCCGACGGGGCAGCGTGTGGCCGGCGAGCTTGCGATGGATGCGGGGCTTTGGGGCGAGGCGCGTGAGTATTTCAAGCAAGCCGAAGAGGAGGGGGTCAGTAACACCCTGTATAAAGATCTTGCGGCTTTGGAAGAGAAATCAGGCGGCAGTCGCGAAGCGGCTAAAGCATGGTTGGAAAAAGCTGCGGAGGCGCCGGCGATCAAAGGATGGATATGCCAGCAAACAGGACGCCGCTATGCTAAATGGTCGCCCATTGCAGAGCCGCATGGATCATTCAATACTATTGAATGGACGCGTCCGAAGTCCGAGCTCGAGCCATTTGCTTTGATTGAGCAGGGGGCCAGGATGCGTGAAGAGATGCTCGAAGCCCCTAAGGCAGAGGCTGCTGACAGCGACGCGGCCTAAAAGCTATCTTAAAAACCGGATATAGCCGCGTTGATCGGCGACGAGAATGCCTACCCCTGCTATATATCCGCCGAGATGCGCTTCCCATGCTGTGCCTTCGCCCATCAATAAACCCGGAATAACGATAAACAGTGCCCAAAAAATCAGAATTGGCCATGGGCCATGTTTGCCAAAGCGCATAGTCATCGGGTGGGCACTGTTCTGGGTAATGGTGAGATAAATCAGCGCGCCGAACAGGCCGCTTATTGCGCCAGAGGCGCCAACGACCGGGACATTTGTGAAAGGGTGAAGGATAAAGAACAGCAGGGCCCCGAATAAGGAGCATGCGACGATGAATTTTCCCGTTGCCTTCGGGCCAAACATTTTTTCGAAATACATGCCCAATACAAGCCCCATGACGGCGTTGAATAACAAATGCATCCAACTGCCGTGGATCAGGACATGTGCGACGGGGCTGATTAATGCGCCCCACTGCCAGCCAAACTCGCCTGTATATTGGCCGGGTACGAAGCCGAAAGTGTAGAGGGCTTGCAAACGCATACCATCATCCAGCAGGAAATACATGGCCGCATGAATGATAACAAGTGCACCAATAAAGGCTCTGCTGAATGGGGGGATGTTGCCGGCCTTAAAAAACGGTTCACGGTTGGCTTTGCTTTTCTTTTTATATTCTTTACGCCAACGTTCCTCTTCTTCGCGCTCGGCACGCTTTATGCGGTCGCGCTCCGCCAGTGAAGGGAACTTCACAATCTTTTTGTCGTCCGGGTCGTGACCGTTACCACCATGTCCATTTGCGCCATTTGTGCTCATATCTCAAAATATAGATCGCTGACCGTATCTCGCAAAGTAAAAAACCGCTCTCGGGAGAAAGCGGTTTTTAGGAGTTTAAATTGGAGTTGGTTTAATGCTTGCTTTAATTGCCTCGTGTCTAGCCTAATCCGGCTTTGTAACCAATGTCGGCGTTCTTCTCGCGATCATATTTGTATGTCGCTTGCTCGTCGCCTGTCGGCTTCATGAAGGATGGCGGCATGTATTTTGTTACAAACTTACCTGCCTGCGCCAACATATCGGTCGTTGAAACTTTAGCGTGGGCGATACCATGAGCCAGTTTGCCCATAACGTTGCCGTATGCTTCGGCTGCGATCTGAGTTCCCAGAACAACCATTTCTTTGATGTTCCCAAGCTCAGGGACTTTACCTTCCATCACGTCACCAAACGCTTCGGATGCCATGAGCTTCATTGCATCAAGATTGTTTTTCTTGGGCTTTTTACCGCCGCTTCCGCCTTTACCGGAAGAGCCTTTACCTTTTTCTTCCTCGTCTTCCTTCTCGTCGTTGTCATTCACAACTTCGATATCGACATATGTCGGTGTCTGGAAGGAGACCGGATAATATTTAAGTTTGGCCGGCTCGAGGTCTTTACCGCTTAAGCCTGCTTTCACTTCAATTCTGATTTTTTCGGGATTGCGCCAGTCTAGTACGACACAATGGCTTTTATATTCGCCAGGCTGTCGGCACGTATGTACCAGCTTTTTACCGGGATAGAATGCTTCCGTGATTCCGGATTCTTCTAAAAATTGTTTTACATTTACCTGCATGTATACCACTCCTCTATTACCGCAGTTTGTCCAGTCGTTTGGCTTTTGGCGCCAACTCGTTTTGCTTGGAATTAGGTCTATAATGTACCGAAATCCTTAAAAATTCTTTAAAGATCCGAAAAAGTCCGTAAATAGCGGTTTTCTGCGAATTTTTTGCGCTTTTTACCCATTATCTGCTACACTTAAGGGTGAGCAAATTAGGGGTTTTCTTAATATGATTCGTAAAGTTTTGATGATTTCGGGCGTGATTCTCGCTGTTGGGCTAGGCTCAGCGACTGCGCAGGATATCTTTGTGACGAAAAACAAAGGCGGCGATTCGGATGCCAAACCTTCTATATTTAATACTGTTAAGCCGAATTCCTTTACGCAGCAGCAATCGGTTGTGAAATATGGCGCACGTCTGAATGTCGATGATCAGATCGCAAAGAGCAGACTTGTCGCAGGATCTTTGGAAGAAATGCGTGAAATCGGTTTTCAACCGTCTACGGCGGAAGAGATGGTTTTATATGCCAATGCTCACCGTGCTGTTCACCAGTCTTATATGTATGAACGCAGAAAAGCGTTACAGGCGCATTTGGAAAAGAAAAAGATCGAGCGCATCAAGCAGGACTTGTTGAGAAATTCTCCGAGAGCGGCTTTGCGGGTCAATGGTTCGTCGTCTTCCGGCGGTTCTTCTTCGAATGCAAAGAATGCCGAAACCCCGCCAAAGAAGGTGAAATACAAGCGTAATCCTGTCTTCGTTAAAAAATCAGCCGAAGATAAAGCAAAACCGACCAAGGTTTTTAAGGACTACTAATCTCTAAGCTCTATTCTTTATAAGAGACTCATGATAAACAGCTTTTATGGCTGTATTTGATGTTTTCGCACAAATGGATTCCTACACGATCATTCTTATGATTGTCGCGTTGGCCGCACTCGGCTGCGCGGCGGGAATATTAGCGGGGTTACTTGGTATCGGCGGGGGCATCGTCCTCGTGCCCGGCTTACTTTATATCTTTCAGTGGCTCGGAATGGATTCGACCAGTCTTATCCATGTATGCGTCGGCACGTCGCTGGCGCTCATTATTCCGAACGGCTTAATGTCGGCACGATCGCATATGAAACGCGATGCTGTCGATATGGGGCTTGTGAAGTCTATCGGGGTCGGTGTGTTGATCGGTGTCGCGATTGGTACTGTGATTGCTGACAATCTGGCCGGGCCGTCACTACAGCTTGTATTTGCTTGTGCGGTTGTGGTTCTGGCGATCATGATGCTCGTTGATCCTTCCCGTTATAAGCTTGTCTCTTCTATGCCGAAAGCGCCATGGCCGTCTGCAGCAGGTGTCGGGATCGGTTCGATTTCATCCTTGATTGGCATTGGCGGTGGTACGCTTAGCGTGCCGTTCATGACTTTATGTACCGTGCCTATTCACCGTGCTATCGGTACGGCATCGGCGCTTGGGGTTGTGATTGCTGTTCCGGGAACGCTTGGGTTTATTCTGATTGGTATGGGCGAGGCCGGACGGCCACCGCTTTCTATCGGGTATGTCAATGTGTTGGCGTGGTTGCTTATCCTTCCGACATCCTTGCTTTGTGTAAAGCTTGGTGTGTGGATGGCGCATAAAGCTCCTGTTAAGCTCATGAAGCGTGTTTTCGCGTTCTTCCTGGTGATTGTCGCCGTCAAGATGTGGATGGATATCCTGTAACATGCCGTCGCGTTACATTGGCTATGTGCCTTTTTGCAAGTCGATCGGTACGCTTTCTACCACAACATTTAGAAGTTTTTTGCTCTGCCTCGCCGTGGCCTTGTATGCGCTATGGGGGTCGCCGACGCCCGATGATCCGGGTGCTTTAGAAGCTGTCCTTGGTGCTTTGCTTGTCTGTGTCGTGGGCTTTGCCGGGCTTTGTTATGCTCTGTTGTTCAGGGAAGATAAGCCTGCACCCGTGCTTGTGGGGCAGGTGTTCTTATATATGGGGCTGAGTGTTCCCGTACTGGCCGCGATATTGGCAGATAACGAACTTCACTATGCTTTGCGCGACTTTACGGCTTTTTTGTTCATGCTGCTGCCTTTGTTTTTATGGGCGCATTGCCAGAAGGATCAGAGATTTTATAAGGCATTGTTGTTCTGTGTAT
>CAZLTT010000076.1:0-9769 GCA_964562515.1 uncultured Micavibrio sp. | reverse complement strand
GAAGCCTTATGGAGTCGTGAAATTCCCGTGCACGGGATTATTTTTGTCGGCGATGAAAACGCAGACAATATGCATACGATTCATCAATTTTCAGAAACAAAAGTGCTTGGTCGGCTTCCAATGCTTGACTCTTTGAATACGGAAAGTCTAGCATCCGCATTCGACCAAAATTTTAAGCTTGAGGATTTCGCAACGTGAGAGACCGTCTCTCCCCGATCTGGCATCCAATGACCCAACACAAAACGTTTGGGCCGGCCGTGCATGTGAAAAGTGCATCGGGCGAGATGCTGACGCTTAAGAACGGCAAAGAGGTGATCGACGGGATTTCGAGTTGGTGGGTCAATACGCATGGTCATTGCCATCCGAAAATTGTTGAAGCGGTCCGTGAACAAGCCGGAAAGTTGGAGCAGGTTATTTTCGCGGGCTTTACGCATGACCCTGCCGAGGATCTGACGCGCAAACTTTTGACGACCGTACGGCAGAATTTCCAAAATTGTGACGGCGCGCCGTATACCCATGTTTTTTATTCCGACAGTGGATCAACGGCAATTGAAGTCGCGTTGAAAATGGCGATCGGCTTCCATGATAATGCGGGCGAAAAACGCACAAAGATTATCGCGCTTGAGGGCGGATATCACGGCGATACGTTCGGTACCATGTCGACAGGAGAGCGCGGCGTGTTTAACGCGCTGTATGAGCCGTTCCTGTTCGAGGTGAAGCATATTCCGTTCCCGCAAAAAGGGCAGGAAGTCCGCACTCTATCGTGGCTTGATAAATGGCTGAAACGCTATGGGTCCGAGACCGCAGCTTTTATTTTCGAGCCGATCGTTCAGGGCGCGTCGGGTATGCGTATTTATTCATCGAAGTTGTTGAAGAAAATGGCCGAGATGTGCCGCGAATACGGCGTGTTGTTGATTGCTGATGAGGTTATGACCGGTTTTGGCCGAACGGGGACAATGTTTGCCTCAAGTCAGGCGCAGATTGTTCCCGATCTTCTATGCCTGTCTAAAGGTTTGACGGGCGGATTCTTGCCGATGGGTGCGACTTTGGCGCCGCGTAAGATTTATGATGCGTTTTATCATGATGAAAAAGCCAAGCAGTTCTTTCATTCTACAAGCTTTACCGGCAACCCGCTTGCCTGTGCGGCCGCTCTTGCCAGTCTTGAAATCTGGGATGAGGAGCCGGTTATGGAGTCTATTGGACATATTGAAGCTCAACACAGAAAGGCCGCGGGATGGTACGATGCACGCCCAGATGTAACGGATGTGCGGGTTAAAGGCAGTATTTTCGCGATTGATGTGAAGGACAGCGTTAACGGATATTTGTCCACTATCGCGCAGGATATCTATAATTTCATGTTGGAAAACGGGGTTCTCTTGCGTCCGATCGGTAATACGGTTTATATTCTGCCTCCTTACTGCATAGACGAACAGAATTTGGAGCGAATTTATGAAACCTTGTGGCGATCCCTGGACAGCCTCCGGAATGAAGGACTACAACAAGCAGCATGAGGCTCCTGTTAGAGATTTCCTCACGCGCATAGTCCAAGACTCCGCAAATCACGCAAAATTTTTGAACATGCTATCGATGCTCGAGCATATGGGCAGCCGTAAGATCATGGTGTCTCAGATGAACAGGCAGGATGAGCTTGATCAGGACACGCTTCAGCACTTGGCTGAAGAAGCACGCCACGCCTATTTCTTTAAACGCCATGCCGAGCGTATTAACGGCGCACCGATGAAGGGGTGGGTTGATGACAACACGATGACCCGCGTTCCCGCGTTGATGTATTTCGGCCGTATGGATGCCGGAATTTCCAAGCAAGTCGGCGATGATGCCGCATATGGTTGGGTTTCCTTGATTATCGAACTGCGCGCGTGTTGGCTTTACCGCATTTACAATGACGTCGTCGAAGCCGAAGGTGTGCATTTGCCGCTTAAAGGTCTGATCGCCGAAGAAGACGGGCATCTGGAAGAGATGTTCGAAATGTGCGGTGAAAATTATGACCTGCTCGCCGAGCTTTCACGCTATGAAACATCATTATTTGTCAAATTATGGACGGCGCTCGAGCAGGCTTACCCACTAGGCTTGGATAACGCCAAAGCCGCGTAACATTGCGCTTTGCGCCTTTCTGGCTGTGTGCTAGTATCCGATTCCCTGCTAACTATTTTTGAGTGAAAGAGCTAGTCGATGAAACTGAGCATTGAGCGCGCGTCCCTGTTACGATCCCTGAACCATGTACAAAGTGTTGTAGAACGCAGAAACACTATTCCCATTCTGTCCAACGTGTTGATGAAGGCGGAAGGCGATGTTTTAACATTCGCGACGACCGATATGGATCTGGAAATTAACGAATCGGTTGCGGCCAATATCGACACAGAAGGCGCGACAACAGTTCCTGCCCATACACTGTACGACATTGTGCGAAAGCTTGCAGATGGCAGTGACGTTGAATTGTCTTTGAATGCCGAAGGTACGCAGATGGAAGTCAAAGCAGGGCGTTCCAAGTTCAAACTTTCTTGCTTGCCGACGACCGACTTTCCGGAGTTGGGTGCAGGTGACTTGCCGACAAGCTTTTCTATTCCTGCGGCTGATATGCGTGCGTTGATTGACCGTACAAAATTCGCGATGAGCACGGAAGAAACACGTTATTACCTCAACGGTATTTATTTGCATGAAGCAGAGCAGGACGGTGTTAAGGTGCTGCGCGCTGTTGCGACTGACGGTCACCGTCTGGCCCGTTTTGAAATGCCTCTGCCTGAAGGTGCAGCCAGTATGGCGGGCATTATTATTCCGCGTAAGACAATTGGTGAGCTGCGCAAGCTTGTTGATGAAGCTGCCGATGCTATCCAGATTGAATTGTCCGAAAGCAAGATTCGTTTTGCCTTTGATCATATCGTGCTGACGTCCAAATTGATCGACGGTACGTTCCCTGACTATCAACGTGTTATCCCACAAGGGAATGACAAGATTGTCGAAATTGATGCGAAGTTGCTGACTGCTGCGGTTGACCGTGTGTCTACGATTTCCGATGGCAAGTCCCGTGCGATCAAGATTTCGCTGAACGGTAAGCAAATGACTGTTTCTGCAAGCTCTCCGGATGCTGGTAGTGCGACAGAGGAAGTTGAAGTGAACGGTGAGACTGATATCGAAATCGGTTTCAACGCGAAATATCTGCTTGATATTACTTCACAGATTGAAGGTGAGGGCTGCCGCCTTACATTGGCTGACCCTGCTAGTCCGACAATCATTCAGGACAATAGCGACGCAAGCGCTCTCTACGTTTTGATGCCGTTGCGCGTTTAATTTTATCTTATGAAGACAGCTGCCTATATCGCTGCTTTGGTGTTGTTGGCGCTGTCTTATCCTGTATTCAAAGCTTATTACAGCGATGTGAACCAACGGGATAGTGATATGTTGCTACCCGTTGAGGCGCGTCTGGTTTCTACAGAGCCGCGAATCATTCAAGCCAAATTAATCGATGAAAATCCCGAGCAGATTCGTGTTGCCGTGGAGTACACAATTCCGATGACGGCGGCGGATGGAGATTATTCCCTAAGCGTTCATCCCGATATGGGGCATTGGCGATATTCTGGGACGACTCTGCAAAAGGGCGGGCGTCACTGGGTTGAGATGGAGATCGGATTTCGGCCTCAACAGGAAGATGTGATCTCTGTCGATTCGACCAAGCTGATGTTCTATTTCGGACATTCCAAGGACCGGAACTATATCGGCAATGTTGGTGAGCGCGAAGCGCTTTTCCCCAAAACGTGGCGTAAAGCCTATTAGTCATGAATCATTATGACGTCATTATTGTCGGGGCGAGTTTTGCGGGGCTAGCCTGTGGGCGGCGATTGGCTGAAAACGGGCAAAGCGTTCTTATTCTTGAGCGGAAAAAAGATTTAAGCCGCGGTATTCATACGACGGGCATTATCGTTAAGGAGGCGGCGGATGCATTCGATCTGCCTGCCGATCAGGTCAAAGCGATTGAGAATGTACGTTTATATGCGCCGTCTTTGTCCCATATCGATTTGCAATCATCCGATTATTTCTTTCTCGCGACCGATACCGGCGCGGTTCTAAAAACTTTGGCGCAGCGGGCGGAAGATGCAGGCGTCGAGATTCGCCTCAATACGCCTTACAAGTTTGCAATTGAAGATGGAGGGCGAATTATTCTGCCTGAATATGATGTGTCTTGTGAGTATTTGATCGGTGCGGACGGACCGGAATCGAATGTCGCGAAAGATTGGGAATTGGGGCAGAACCAAAAATTCTTGCTCGGGGCGGAGGCTGAGTTTTCGACCGCCGATATTCCCGATCCGAAAGCGTTTTATTGTTTTTTAAACCAACAGCTAGCTTACGGTTATCTGGGCTGGGTTGTGCCGGGTGTGGATGTCATACAGGTTGGTGTGGCAACGGCGCTCCCCGAAAAGCCAGATATTCAGGGGTTTATAGACCATGTCCGTCCGTTGTTTAATCTGGATGACGAGAATATCGTCGCGCGGCGCGGCGGCTTGATTCCGGTTGGTGGGCCGGTTGCACCATTATCAAAAGGCAATGTGATTTTATTGGGCGATGCGGCGGGAACGGTCTCTCCGTTTTCGGCGGGCGGCATCCACACGGCTGATTATTACGGGTGTAATCTTGCGGATCAGATTCTGGCGTTCAAGAACGGGCAAGGCGATCATCCGTCACAATATGTGCGTAAACATTATCCGAAATTCCGTATCAAAGCGCTCAAACGCTGGGTGTTTGAAAAGTTCGCTCCGGATTGGTTGCTTAATTTGGTTATTCAAAGTTTTTTATTCCGCATGTTGGCCAAAATTGTGTTTTTCAAAGAAAAAAGGCTAACTTAAAAGCCGTATGAGTTTTATTGCTTCCCTCAAATTACACAATTTCCGGTGCTATCCTGAAACGCGTCTTGATGATGTGCAGTCGGGTTTGATTGTGTTGCATGGCCCGAACGGGGCTGGGAAGACGAATATTCTGGAGGCTCTGTCCTTGCTTGTTCCCGGGCGCGGTTTGCGCGGGGCAAAAAATCTGGAAGTGCAGTGTCAGAACGAGGGGCAGCCATGGGCTGTCGCGGCAAGCTTGCAAACACAATACGGTCCTGTGCAGCTCGGTACGGGGCTTGATGCGAAAACCGAAAAGCGTGTTGTACGGATTAACGGGGAGAATGCCCGCGGACAGAACGCGTTGGCCGAACATTTGTCCGCTGTATGGCTGACGCCGCAAATGGACAGGTTGTTTCTGGATTCGTCATCGCATCGTCGTCGCTTTCTGGATCGGCTTGTATTTGCGTTTGACCCCGGTCATTCGGGCCGTGTTACGCGCTATGAGAACGCGATGCGGCAGCGCTCGAAGTTGTTACAAGAAGGCGCAGAGAAGGGGGGAGCCGACCCGTCATGGATTAAAGGGCTGGAATCGCAGATGGCCGAAACGGGCGTGGCGATTGCGGCGGCTCGCCTTGAGTTTGTCGAGCGTTTGCAAGCGGCTAGTCGTCAATCAGAGGACGAGCATTTTCCGCAAGCAACGATGCGGGCGACAGGAACGCTCGAAGAGTTGTTGGGCCGCGAGTCGGCCTTGGCTGTTGAAGAGCTCTTTGCTTATCAGCTTGAGGTTTCCCGCCCGCGTGATGCGATTACCGGCGGCGCAGCGACAGGGCCGCATAAATCCGATCTGGATGTTGTTTACACCGATAAAGACATGCCCGCGGATCAGTGTTCAACGGGTGAGCAGAAGGCGTTGCTGATCGGTATGACGCTCGCGCATGCGCGTCTGATTGTGGCCGAGCGGGGTAGCCCGCCGCTGCTTTTGCTTGATGAGGTCGCGGCGCATCTGGATGAAAATCGTCGTGCGGCGCTCTATGCAATTTTGCAGGAACTTGGCGGACAAGTCTGGCTGACGGGTACGGATCAGAATTTATTCGAGGCCGTTGACGGCCAAGCGCAGTTTTTTGAAATCCGCAATGCGGAAGTGTTTAAGCGGCTTGTTGCTGCGTAAATTCTTCGAGCAACCCTAAAACAATGTCGTTCTGTTCCGGTGTGCCGATGGATATACGGATGCAGTCCTTGGTGTGTTCGCCTTTTGAAAAATCACGCAAGATTACGTCACGGGTTTTAGCGAATTCGATAAACGCCGCCGCTTCATTCATTTCCACCAAGACGAAATTGGCATCGCTTTCGAAGACGGTGTTGACGAGCGGGCTGCTTTCCAAGGCTTGCACGACGCGGCCGCGTTCACGGAGCAGGGTTTGGATGTTTTCCTTTGCCTGCTTCTGGATGTCATCGCCCGTAACATATAGCGCCGCTTGCAGCGAGTTTTTCGGGATGGGGTAGGCATCGAGCGCTTTGGCTTTGACGAGTGCGACAAAGTCTTCATCGGCGCATAAAAAGCTGCCCAAACGCAGGCCAGCAAGCGCGTAGGATTTTGAAAGTGTGCGCAGGATGATCAGGTTTGGAAACTCTTCCAGACGCTTCGCCATTGAGCCCTGCTCGGCAAATTCGGCGTAGGTTTCATCCAGAATGACAATCGCGTGGCCTTCGAGCGCTTTGATGATCTCGGCGATTTCCGCGTGATCGAAGCTGTTGGCTGTCGGGTTGTTCGGTGAGCAGATATATACCAGCTTTACGTTTTGCGCTTCATCTGTCGCGGCGGCGATGATGGCTTGTTTGTTCAAGGTGTAGCTATTGCCCTCGCGGGTTAGTGGGACCTCGAGCTTTTTGCATGGCATGGCCGATGCGTTTACGCCATACATGCCGAATGTCGGCGGGCAAATAATGACGGCGTCCTGTTGTGGTTCGCAGAATAGCTTGGTCAGGACGACGATGGCTTCGTCAGCGCCGCGCGTTGAAATGACATGTGACGGTTTTACCCCATATAGTTTTGCATAGGCCTCGGCGAGGGCTTTGGGCTGCGGTTCGGGGTAGCGGTTGAACCCCTCCAGACCCGGTAATTCAAACGGGTTTTCATTGGCGTTCATGAACAGTTTTTCGGCCGTTTTATCGCTTTCCATACCTGCGGAAACGTAGCCTTGCAGCTCCGCATAGTGTTTTCGTAAGCAATTCGCGATGGCCTTGTTCATTTGTTGTTCCAATTCAATGGGTTAGCTTGTGAAAAAACGGGAAAATAATTCGTGTTTTCACTATATTTCCACTGCCCCGCATGCTATACAAAATGATGGTCAAAACCAAGGAAAAATAAGGCTTTGAGGCCGTTTTAAAGCGTAGAGAAAAGAAGAATAATTTAGTCATGAGTGAAGCAGTCAAAAAAGCAGGCGATAACGACGATTACGGTGCGGATAGTATTAAGGTTTTGAAGGGTCTTGAGGCCGTTCGCAAACGTCCGGGGATGTATATCGGTGATACTGATGACGGTACGGGCCTGCACCACATGGTTTACGAGGTTGTCGATAACGCGATTGACGAATCTCTGGCCGGCTACTGTGACCGTATTGATGTGATTATCAACGCTGACGGCTCTGTGACCGTTAAGGATAACGGGCGCGGCATTCCTGTTTCCGAGCACTCGGAAGAAAAGGTTTCCGCCGCGCAGGTGATTATGACTCAGCTGCACGCCGGCGGTAAGTTCGACTCAAATTCCTATAAGGTTTCGGGTGGTCTGCACGGTGTGGGTGTTTCGGTTGTGAACGCTCTGTCTGAATATCTGGATCTGAATATCAAGCGCGATGGTAAAGAATGGCATATGCGCTTCAAGATGGGTGAGGCGGGTGAAGACCTTAAGCCTATCCGTGATCTGGATGATGGTGAACGTTCCGGTACGCAGGTGACCTTCCTGCCGTCCCCGGAAACCTTCACGATGACAGAATTTGATTTTAAGACGTTAGAAAACCGTCTTCGCGAACTCGCGTTCCTGAACTCGGGCGTGAATATTTATCTGTCTGACAAGCGCAGTGAAGACGAAGAAGAGCACGAGCAGGTGCACTTGCATTATGAAGGCGGTATCGTCAGCTTTGTCGAATATCTTGATCGTACAAAAAAAGCGTTACTGTCTGCCCCGATTGACATCAATGCCGAGGACGAAGAAAGCGGCGTGACGGTAGAGGCTGCGATTGAGTGGACCGATGCCTATCATGAAACCATGCTGTGTTTTACCAACAACATCCCGCAACGTGACGGTGGTACGCACTTGGCGGGTTTCCGCGGTGCTTTGACGCGCGTGATGCAGAAATATGCCGATGAAAAAGGCTTGCTGAAAAAAGATAAAATCAAACTGACCGGTGAGGACATGCGCGAAGGTATGACGTGCGTTTTGTCCGTGAAAGTGCCTGATCCTAAATTCTCATCCCAGACCAAAGACAAGCTTGTATCATCCGAGGTTCGTCCTGTTGTGGAAGGTGCGATTGGCGAGAAATTATCCGAGTGGTTGGAAGAAAACCCGACCGAAGCCAAAGAAATCGTCGGTAAAATTGCCGAAGCTGCGATGGCGCGCGAAGCCGCGCGTAAGGCTCGCGACCTCACTCGTCGTAAGGGCGTGATGGATGTTTCCAACCTGCCCGGAAAGCTCGCGGATTGTCAGTCGAAAGACCCGGGTATCTCTGAAATTTTCATCGTTGAGGGGGACTCGGCGGGTGGTTCGGCCAAGCAAGCGCGTGATCGTCATAATCAGGCGATTTTGCCATTGCGCGGAAAAATTCTGAATGTTGAGCGTGCGCGTTTTGATAAGATGCTCAGCTCGCAAGAGTTGGGTACGTTGATTACTGCGCTCGGGACATCGATCGGTCCTGATGAGTTCGATATCGAAAAGGCGCGTTACCACAAAATCATTATCATGACTGACGCGGACGTCGATGGATCGCATATCCGTACATTGTTGCTGACCTTCTTCTTCCGTTACATGCCTGAAGTTATCGAGCGCGGGTATCTCTATATTGCCCAGCCACCGTTGTTTAAGGTGAAGCGCGGGAATGCAGGTGAGGTTTATCTGAAAGATGAGCGTTCATTGGATGATTACCTGATTGATGCCGCTTTATCGGATCTGGTTATCGTTGACGGTTCGGGACAGACACGTTCGGGAGAGGATGTTGCTGATCTACTCGTTCAGTGCCGGAAGCTCAGAAATTCGATCAATGCGTTGACGATTCGTGCGGGTAACCGTCGTGTGATCGAACAGGCTGCGATTAGCGGCGCTTTTGATCCTGAAGTACAGGGCGATGAAGCCAAGGGTCGTGAGTATGCGGCCAAGGTTGCCGAACGTTTGAACGATCGTGCGAAAGCGAATGCGAAGACTTGGGAAGCTTCATACAGCATCGATAAGGGTTATAAGTTTTTCCGTACTCTGCGCGGTGTAACACAAACCGTACAAATCAAACCGGAACGCGTACGTTCGCCCGATGCTGTACGTCTGCACGGTGCGTCCGCATGGTTGCGCGAGGTGTTTGATAACCCTGTTGAAATCAAGCAAGGGGATAAAGCGCTGGCTAAAGTCAACGGTCCTGCGGCCTTGTATGACAAGGTGATGGAAGCTGGCCGCAAAGGTTTGGCAATCCAACGCTATAAGGGTCTTGGTGAAATGAACCCCGATCAGCTTTGGGAAACGACACTTGACCCGAATGTACGTACGCTTTTGCAGGTGAATGTTGCCGATGCCGTTAAGGCGGATGAGATATTCTCAACGCTGATGGGTGACGTTGTCGAACCCCGCCGCGAATTTATTCAAGATAATGCGCTGAAAGCCGAAGTGGACGCCTAGTTCTTCTTCTCTTCCGCGGGGACTTCGCCGTCGTTGTTGGCGCGGCCGATGCTTTGCG
>CAZLTT010000075.1:6953-9782 GCA_964562515.1 uncultured Micavibrio sp. | reverse complement strand
ATGTCGGCATATAGCAAGGGGTTGCGGTTCTTTTGCGTGATGTCACTGAACGCAAATTCTGTTTCGGAATAATATTTGTAGTGCTCAGGAAAGTCTTGAATCAAAGCGCGCCCTAACGTTGCTAAATCGCGTGCCGTTGAATAATGCTCGGGGTTTGGCCAGCCGCTCGCGTTTTTGAATTGAGAATTGTCCATCCCTAAAAGTGATGCCTGATTATTGAGCATTTTTGCGAAAGCGTCCTCTGACCCTGCCAGACCTTCGGCCAACACAATCGTTGCATCATTGCCGGATTGAATGATTACACCGCGAATAAGGTCTTCGACTTTAACTTTCTTATTCACCTCAACGAACATCTTCGATCCGCCCATGCGCCATGCTTTTTCACTAACGCGTAACTCACTGTCCAGTTTTAGGTCACCGTTTTTAATAGCCTCAAACACCGTGTACATCGTCATGACTTTACTCATTGATGAGGTTGGCATTTGCTCATCTGCACTTTTCGCCATCAACACCGCACCGGTATCGAAATCTACGATGACAGCTTGCTTGGCTTTTGTATCGATGGTGGCCGCAAAAGCGGGAGCACTGACGAAAACAAAAAGTGAGAGTAGTAAAAATCTAGATAGAAACAGCATAAATAGCCTTATTCATAAGGGATGAATTGAAACACTTTATAGAATTGGGGATTCGGGAAGGTTAATCAACCACCACGATCGCATCATGTTGTCCGGCGCTTGAAAGCTGCTTCAAAACCAAGTCCGCAGTTTTCACGTTAGAGATCGGGCCGATACGCACTCTATAAAAATCCTGACCGTTTACACGGGCGGGCTGCACCTGAGCTTTACCAATAGCTTGCAAGCTTCCTGCAAGCTTCTGAGCATTCGCAGGGTTAGTAACCGAAGCGACCTGCACGTATATGTTTGTAGGGCTGACCGGATAGGTCTTCACGACCGGATCAGGATAAAAGCGTCCTTGGTTCAGATGCCCGGGAACAGGTGATTCTAATTCCACAGATTCGACGGGCGCCACACTCGCTGTTCTGGCGACAGCAGGTTGCGCTTGTTGTTGCGTGCTCACAGGTTGGCGTTGTGCGATTGTTTGATGCCTTTTGGAATTGAGGGCCACCTCGGTACCGCGCGTGTTCTGCCCCTTCTTTGCCATTTCAGCGATTTGCAGGCTTTCCTGCGTTAGGACCTGCACCTTAACACGGGCTGTACCCTGATTTTTAAAACCAAGTAATTCAGCACTGCGTTTGGACATATCAATGATGCGCCCTTTTGAGAATGGGCCACGGTCATTTACACGCGCAACAATAGAGCGTCCGTTTTCAAGATTTGTAACGCGCACCAGTGAGGGCATTTGCAGGGTTTTATGCGCGGCCGTGAGCTCGTTCTGATCAAACGTTTCGCCATTGGCTGTCTTTTTGCCGTGAAAACCGGGGCCATACCATGACGCAATGCCTGTTTGCTCGAAACTATAAGTTTCCTTTGGGTAATAGGTTTTGCCCTGAATTTTATAAGGCGAACCGACTTTAAATGTTCCTTGCGATTTACTCGTACCCGGTAACGGAACGGTTTTAGCGACATGAGATGCGAGCTCCACCTCCGTACAAGCGGAAACGGCGAAAACTACAAAACACAGAACTGATAGGCGTTTAAGTATAGAGAACATAAATTTTATTGAGCGATCTGGTCGGCAAGAAGGCCTACAGATGTAGCGAAGTACGTTGAATTATTCCATTTCATTATGACATGAAAATTATCGTAGGCCAAGAATGTGCGACCATTCAAACCGTCAGGTGCAATCAATGATGCTTTTAATCCCGGAGCCGTTGGAAGCTTACCGCCACCCGGCAATGTGATACCCAATTTGGACCATTCTTCGATCGGCTTTTTAATCTTTTTGCCAACCAGTGATTTTGAAAGCTTGGCAGGAACTTTTACTTCACGCCCCCATCGTTGATCTTCCTTCCATCCGCTGCGACTTAAATAGTTAGCTGTAGATGCAAAAACATCCGGAAGCGATGTCCATATGTCACGTTTGCCATCATTATTGCCGTCAACGGCGAAGCTGTGAAAGCTCGATGGCATGAATTGGTTTTGTCCCATCGCACCGGCCCAAGACCCTTTCATGTTCTGCGCCGAGATATGTCCTTCATCCAGAATTTTAAGAGCGTTCATTAACTCGCTGCGGAAGAAAGACGAACGTCGACCATCATGCGCCAAAGTCGCGAGTGCGGGAATCACCTTAAATCCACCGGTATTTCCCCCGTAATTGGTCTCGATTCCCCAAAGCGCAACAATGTAGTGCGCCGGCACACCATATTTTTGCGCTGCGACTTCGAGGGCCTCACGATTCTTTTTATATTCGTAGCGGCCCTGCTTAATTCGTTGTGCGCTGATTACACGATCATAATATTGGGCGAAGGTCATTGTGCCCTCAGGCTGCTTACGATCCAGTTCGATAACACGTGGTATCGGCTTTACGCCGCTCAATGCCAGTTGCACAGTTTGTTCGGAAACGCCCTGCTTAACCGCATCTTTTTTAACGTTGTTTAACCAGGCTTCGAAATTTTGAGAAGCAAAAGCGGCTGTAGAAACACCAATAACTGTAAGTAAGACCGATGAAATCGCGATAAATTTTCGCATAAAAACCCCTTTCACACATTTTGACTGGACATTGCCTCGCAAATATCGCTAAAAAATACCTCGCTGACAACCAGAACTTCATGTCGTGCGGACAGATGGCAGAGTGGTTGAATGCACCGGTCTTGAAAACCGGCAAGGGTTTATAGCCCTTCCAGGGTTCGAATCCCTGTCTGTCCGCCAC
>CAZLTT010000075.1:0-6853 GCA_964562515.1 uncultured Micavibrio sp. | reverse complement strand
GCCGAAGCGTTAAACGTGCCAAATGCGTATTCTGTGCATTCTATCGATATCATTATGTACAAATACACGGTAACGAAAGGAAACTCAAAGCGCTAAGCCTATTGATTCCATTTTGGTTTTTTTGCGTAAAAATCGTTTTTATTCATTGCCTTTAAAGCTTTGCGTGCGAATATATTAATATGGCATTTGGTCGCAGGCACATAGAATTTTTGCTGTTATGCATAGTCTTCCCGAGCATCATTATTTTTGGAAAGCTCGGGTTTTTTATGTTCTTCTTTTTATGGGGAGCAACAATCTACTGCTTTTCGATTATTTACCTTCATAATCGACAATACCTTAATTACATCTGGAAGTTTCAAGAAGTTACGTGGGAAAACCTGCGGCCGATTCTGCTTCGTTGGCTTATTGCCAGCTTGGCAATGATTGCATTCATTTACTTCTATAATCGGCAAGTCATGTTCGGCATTATACTGGAAAGGCCACAGGTTATTCCGTTTATCCTGATTGGCTATCCGTTGTTATCAGCCATCCCGCAAGAATTTGTATTCTGTACGTTTTTCTTTAAGCGTTTTCACAGATTGTTCCCGGAAGAACGAACAAAGATTATTGCCAGTAGCATCGTTTTCGCCTACGCGCACATGCTTTACCTTAATCCCGTCAGCCCAGTACTTAGCCTCTTTGGCGGTTTGATTTTTGCAGCCACATACAGCAAGACGCGTTCGCTTGCTCTCGTTTCCATTGAGCACTCCCTTTACGGCGCGACGCTGTTTTTATCGGGGCTGGGCGTGTATTTCTACAGCGGTAACATCCCTCCTCCTTAAAAGCTTGATTTCACTACCTTTCAGGGCTATTCAAAACCTCTGAAAGGATTTTCATGGAACACGCACTGTTTGCCCCAAATGTTGTAACAGCTTTTCTTGTTTGCATTGCTGCGGCTCTGGCAACTACGCTTGGCGCATTCTCAGTCTTTACCAGTCGTGACTCCAACCCGCGCGTGCTTGCAATCGGTCTTGCCTTTGCAGGCGGGGCTATGGTGTATATCTCGCTCGTTGAAATTTTCTGGAAGTCGTTTTCGTCATTTTCGGAAATTTATGCGGATAAAGAGGCTTACACCTATGCGACGCTAGCCTTTTTTGCGGGCGTTGTGTTTCTCGTCGTTATCGACCGCCTGATTCCGAACCCGCACAACGAGCTGACATCGCCGGATAAACCCGACAAATCCAAACTGGGCCGTTTAGGCTTTCTGGCGGCTTTCGCGATTACCGCACACAACTTTCCTGAAGGTATGGCTACATTCTTCGCCACTTTAGAAGACCCAATCGTCGGCGCTTCTCTTGCCGTGGCTATCGGTGTTCATAATATTCCCGAAGGGATCTCAATTGCGATTCCGGTCTATTTTGCCACCAATGACAAGAAAGTGACCTTTATTGCGTGTCTGTTCTCCGGCTTAGCCGAGCCTGTCGGTGCGCTGATAGGGTATTTGATATTAGCCCAATTCCTTACGCCTTTCGTATTCGGCTCTGTTTTTGGCGTGATCGCAGGCGCGATGGTCTTTTTGGCGATGGATGAATTATTGCCGACTGCTAAACGTTATTCCACGGGACATGACACAGTATACGGAATGGTCATCGGAATGGCTGTGATAGCGCTTAGCTTGGTACTCTTCCGTTAACCCGCTTTACTCTTTTCATTTTCGCGCAGGCGATTAACCACTTTTTCCAGCTTCTCTGCCCTCTCTATGTAAGGCGTAATATTCTGTGTCGTCACAATCGTTCCACGCTCTCCTGTAAGCGGTACGGCTCTTGAATGGTACGTTCTGTGATTTTTCAGCGTAAATTCGACGTCGCCGGAAAGCGAATACCAGAAACGTTTAAGAACCTCCAAATCCTCCGGATCCTTCGATAAAAGCTCCTCCTCGTCACTCATCATCTCAAAGGCCTCATATACGCTGAGCCCCCTCACCAATCGAGGGGCACTTTTTGGATAAGCGCGGTAATAGTGCTCACTGACAAATACAATCCGTTTTTCATGATCGAATACTATGATCGATACCGGAGAGCTAGACAGTGCCTCACTAAATTGTCTGAACTCTTCTTCGACCAGAATGCTACTCAGGCGCTTTCCGCCCTCCCGCACTCTGTGCCTAAACAGTTTTTCAAAATCAGTGGACTGTGTGTGTTCGTACGGGACACATAGAGCAAACCCGTTTGCCTGAACCTTCAGCACGTCTTTTATGTCACCCTCACGCAAAACAGCAATGATTTCAGCAACATGGCCGCGTTCTTCCTTTAAATAACGCGCTATACGGATGTTCTGATCTTGCGCATCATTCAAGCAAATTATAATCAGAGAGCTGTTTTTTGCGGCTTGCAGCAAAGCGTCCGGATCTGTAGGGCATAAAACACGTGTATTCTTGTCCTGAACGGCATTATTGACCAATCGCTCAACGAGCCCCTGCTCACAATCAGCATAAACAGTGATTAAATGATGATCGCTATGGTCGGTTGTCGGCATGTATCCCTCGTAAAATCGGTTAGTTCAGGGCGCAGATTTTCTTGACACCTCTGATCTTATGTGTATATTTCCCAAATTCAAAGTTAATTAACACAACAAATATGAACAAAATCGTTCGCAACCGTTGTGTTCCACTGAATTGGTGAGAAAGATGTTTGCAATAGTACGTACAGGCGGAAAACAGTACCGCGTTCAAAAAGATGACAAGATCGAAGTTGAGAAACTCGATGCAGAAGCCGGTAAAACCGTAGAACTCGACGAAGTTTTGTTCGTTGACGGTAAAATCGGTGAGCCTTTGGTTAAAGGCGCTTCTGTTAAGGCCAAAGTTGTTGAGCAGACACGCGGTGAAAAGATTACGATCTTCAAGAAGAAACGTCGTCAAAACTACCGTCGTAAAAAAGGCCACCGTCAGAACCTGACTGTGTTGCAAATTACAGATATTAAAGCAGCTTAATTAAAGGATTACAGGAGAGATATTATGGCTCATAAAAAAGCAGGTGGTAGTTCCAAGAACGGTCGCGATTCAGAAGGCCGTCGCTTAGGCGTTAAAAAATCCGGTGGTCAGGAAGTTCTGGCCGGTAACATCATCATTCGTCAGCGCGGTACTAAGTACAAGCCTGGTAAGAATGTTGGTCTGGGTAAAGATCACACAATCTACTCTTTGATCGATGGACAGGTTCTGTTTACACGTAGCCAAGGTAACCGCGCTATCGTAAACGTCGTCCCGGCAAATGACGCAGCAGCAAATCAGCAAGCCGCCGAATAGCCCGATACAATAAAGAATAAGATTAAGGGAAAGGCTGGCCTTTCCCTTTTTTAATGCCTGAATTTTAGATACAAGTACGACATGAAGTTTTTAGACGAAGCAAAGATATATCTCCAGAGCGGACACGGCGGCCCGGGTTGTGTCTCGTTTCGTCGTGAGAAATATGTCGAATTTGGAGGGCCGGACGGCGGCAACGGCGGTAAAGGTGGCGATGTTATCTTTGAGGTCGTAGATACGCTCAACACCCTGATCGATTTCCGCTACCAACAGCATTTTCGCGCTAAATCCGGCCAGAATGGCAAAGGCGCTAACCGTACGGGCGCACATGGCGATGACTGTATTGTTAAAGTTCCCGTCGGCACGCAGATCATAGACGAAGATAAAACAACTGTGCTGGCTGACTTAACTGTGGCGGGAGAACGTTTTGTTTTCCTGAAAGGTGGTGATGGCGGCTTTGGTAACGCACATTATAAAAGTGCGACCAATCAGGCGCCCCGCAAGGCCACACCCGGTTGGGAGGGGCAAGAAATGGCCGTCTGGCTGCGGCTGAAGATCATTGCGGATGTCGGCCTTGTCGGCTTACCAAATGCCGGAAAATCAACATTCCTATCTGCCTGTACCAATGCAAAACCCAAAATCGCGGATTACCCGTTCACTACGCTGCACCCAAATTTGGGGGTCGTGCGAAAAGGTGTTTATGACTATGTGATTGCCGATATTCCCGGATTGATCGAAGGCGCACATGAAGGCCAAGGTCTTGGCCACCGTTTTCTAGGGCATATTGAGCGGACATCCGTCATTTTACACCTGATTGATTGCACTCAGGATGATGTAGCGGACGCGTACACCACCATTAGAAATGAGTTGAAGGAATACGGCTATAAACTTGATCAAAAACAAGAAATTGTCGCCCTGAACAAAGTTGATGCGCTTGGTGAAGAGCTTGCTGAAGAGCAAGCAAAAGAGCTTTCCAAGGTTGTGGATAGCCCTGTGTATAAAATATCGGCCGTTTCAGGCGAAGGCGTTGACGAGGTTCTGTACGCGCTTGGTAAGGCCGTAACAGATTATAAAAATGCGCCACAGGACGATGATGACGACGAGGTGTTTGCACCATGACGACGGCCGAGGCGCTTCAAAACAGCAAAATCGTAGTTATAAAAATCGGTACTGTTCTGATTGTCGATGAAAACGGGCAACCGCGTGCGCCCGCTTGGTTTGAAACGCTCGCCCAAGACATTGATAGCATGCGCAAGAACGGCCAGAAGGTGCTCATCGTATCCTCAGGCGCTGTGGCTTTGGGCCGTAAAGCGCTCAAAATTCCTTTTGACCGAGCACCAAAAGACATTCCACTAGAAAAAAAGCAGGCTTGCTCCGCTGTCGGGCAATTCGAGGTGTTCCGCCAGTTTTATTATGCATTTTCGAAGGTCGATATCTCGGTCGCACAGGTTCTCCTGACCATGTCTGAGACGGAAAACCGCCGCATGCACCTTAACGCGCGTGCGACCCTGAATGAGCTGTTGGAAAACGATGTTGTCCCTATCATCAATGAAAACGATACGATTTCTACCGGCGAGATCCGTTTTGGCGATAATGACCGCCTTGCAACGCGTGTTGCACAGATGATTGAGGCCGATACCGTGCTTATTCTCTCCACGACTGACGGGTTTTACACCGCCAATCCTGACAAAGACGAATATGCGATGCATTTTCCGGTACTTGATAAAATCACCGACGATCATTTCGCTATGGCGGGTGAAGCCGTACCCGGCATGAGTACTGGTGGTATGAAAAGTAAGCTCGAAGCCGCACAATCGGCCATCACGCATGGGATTAACCTGATCATCGCGAAAGGCTTTGCAGTTGGTATTATCGGCAAGCTCTTTAATGATAACGATATCCGTTCAACGCTTTTTAAGGCTGAAGACAATCTATCGAACGCCAAAAAGCGTTGGATTGGCGCGCATTTGAACCCGAAAGGTGTTGTGACGATCGATAACGGCGCTTTAAAAGCTCTGAAGTCCGGTAAAAGTTTGCTGCCTGTAGGGGTTAAAAGCGCCGAGGGTCACTTTGAACGCGGGGATATTCTCGAGATCCGTAATGAGGACGGACAGAAGCTTGGCATGGGTGTATCGGCCTTTAACAGCATCGATACAGTTAAGATAATCGGTAATAACAGTGACAAAATTGCCGAAATTCTTGGCTATATCGGACGAAGCGAGCTTATTCACCGTAACGATATGGTCTTGCAGGGTTAAGCGACTCATGCGTATCATTCGTGCATGCGAACAGATACCCCCAAAACCATCTACCTTAAAGATTACACCCCTTACCCGTTTAAAATTCACAGTTTAAATCTGAATTTTGACATTCATGACGGACATACCGTTGTGACTGCTACGAGCGAATTCGAGCGCACAAATCCGTCCGCCGAGGATATCTTCCTCTATGGGGAAGAGTTAGAGCTCCTATCGGTCAAAATCGACGGTGCGGACGTGAGTGAGTATGAGCAGACCGATACAGGCCTACATATTCCCTGCACTTCAGACAAATTTCAGCTCGAAATTCAAACCAAGATCGTTCCCGAGGAGAATACACGCCTTGAAGGACTTTACAGATCGGGAGATACGTATTGCACGCAATGCGAAGCCGAAGGTTTCCGCCGCATAACTTACTATCCTGATCGCCCAGATGTGCTGACAATTTTCACTGTACGTGTCGAGGCTGACAAAAAATTCCCGATTCTTCTGTCCAACGGCAACAAGACCGACGAAGGGGATGCGGGAGGTGAGCGTCATTTCGTTACATGGCACGACCCCTTCCCCAAGCCTTGCTACCTTTTCGCCCTTGTTGCGGGTGATTTGAATCATATCCACGACACATTTACGACGAAATCAGGCCGTGACGTTGATCTTTATATCTATGTTCGCCCGGGTGACGAGGATCAGTGCGACCATGCCATGCGTTCGTTAAAAAACTCAATGAAATGGGATGAGGATACGTACGGACTCGAATATGAGTTGGATATCTTCAATATCGTAGCCGTCAGTGATTTCAATATGGGTGCGATGGAGAACACGTCACTGAATATCTTCAACACAGCTCTGGTTTTAGCGCATCAGGAAACAGCGACAGACAGCGACTTTATGCGTGTTGAAAGCGTGATCGCACATGAGTATTTCCACAATTGGAGCGGTAATCGCGTAACGTGTCGTGACTGGTTTCAACTCTCATTAAAAGAAGGGCTTACGGTATTCAGGGATCAGGAGTTTTCCGCCGATTTGAACTCCCGCGACGTACAGCGTATTGATGATGTTACCCATCTTCGTCGCTACCAGTTCCCCGAGGATGCAGGGCCGCTTGCGCACCCTATTCGTCCCGATCAATATATAGAGATCAACAACTTCTACACGATGACCGTGTATGAGAAAGGTGCGGAAGTCATCCGCATGATGCGCACAATTTTGGGACCGGAGAATTACCGTAAGGGCACGGACTTGTATTTCAGCCGTCATGACGGCACTGCAGCCACGGGTGATGACTTCGTGAAATGTATGGAAGATGCTAGTGGCATTG
>CAZLTT010000074.1:0-9906 GCA_964562515.1 uncultured Micavibrio sp. | reverse complement strand
GGATTGGTTAAATTCGACTTCTTGGGTCTGAAAACGATGACGGTCATCCATAAAGCCGTCAAAATGATCAAAAAGAACAAGGATATCGACATTAACATCCTCGAAATCCCGTTTGATGACCCGAAAACCTTCGAAATGTTGAAGGCGGGGCATAATATCGGCGTATTTCAGGTTGAATCGGCGGGTATGCGCGATCTTGGTAAGCAAATCGGTCTTTCTAACCTCGAAGAACTTCTCGCTGTTATTGCGCTTTTCCGTCCCGGTCCGATGGAGAATATTCCGACCTATCTCTCCAATGTTAAGAAGCCCGAAGATATCGACTATATGCATGACAAGCTCAAACCCATTACCGAGGACACGTACGGGGTGATGATCTATCAGGAGCAGGTGATGCAGGCCGCGCAGGTGCTCGCCGGCTATACGCTTGGCGGGGCTGACCTTCTTCGCCGAGCCATGGGTAAGAAGATCAAGGAGGAGATGGACAAGCAGCGGGAGATGTTTGTTAAGGGCGCGAACGATAATAACAAAATCCCCGAGAAACAGGCCAACCACATTTTCGACCAGATTGCCGCGTTTGCGGGATACGGATTTAACAAGGCCCACACAGCAGGTTACGGGCTGGTGTCTTACTGGACTGCGTGGTTGAAAGCGAACCACCCGCTAGAATTTATGGCTGCATCTATGACGCTTGATGCGGGTAATACCGACAAGTTGAGTGTGTTTAAGCAAGAGCTTGATCGTATGGGCCTCGAGTTGCGCGGGCCGGATGTGAATTTCTCTTTTGCAGATTTTCAGGTTGAGGAAGGTAGCGTGCGTTATGCGCTCGGCGCTCTCAAAGGGGTCGGCAGTGCCGCGATGCAAAGTTTAGTTAACGAGCGTTTGGAGAACGGTCCGTATCAAAGCATTGATGATTACGCGTCGCGACTGGATTACAAGTCGATGAACAAGCGCCAGTTGGAAGGTATGATCGCCGCCGGGGCGTTCGATAGTTTGAACAACAACCGCGCACAGATGAGTGCGGCGTCGGAAATTATGCTTCGTCATGCACAGAATCTGGCCGATGAAAAAGAGTCAGGGCAATCGAGCTTGTTCGGAGGGCCGGAAGAGGGCTCTGGTCTTGGGATGCCCGATTTGCCAAAGGTTGACCCATGGGACCCATTGGAACGCTTGGAGCGCGAGTTTAAGGCGGTTGGCTTTTATCTTTCCGCACACCCACTCGACAGCCGCGAGCAGCAATTCGAAAATCTCAATATTGCCAGTCTCGCGAAGGTGGAAGAGACTTTGCAAAATGTTGCGGCTTCACGTTTTCAAATGGCCGGTGTGCTGCTTAAGAAGCAAGAAAAAGTCTCACAGAAAGGCAGTAAATACGCATTTTTACAGCTGTCCGACCCGACAGGTATTTATGAGGTTACGTTGTTCTCCGAACTTCTTGCGACGGCACGTGAATTCCTAGAGGCTGGCAGTTCTTTGTTACTTGGTGTTGAGGCTGAACAAAGAGAGGACCAAATACGCTTTACATGTACACGTATTGAGCCGCTAGATGGGGCTTTGGAGAACAAGATACGTTCTATCGACGTGTATATGGACCGCGCCGAACCGATCAACGAGATAAAGAAGTTTCTCGATATTGAAGGGCAGGGCAGCATGCAGATCAATTTGCATGTCAGGGTTGATAGCAACCGCGTTGTACAAATTACATTGCCGAAGCGTTGGAGCTTGTCCTCACAAGCGCGTAACATCATACGTGCTCAGGAAGGGGTTTCGGAGATCCTAGAAGCCTAGAAAGTTTGATTTTCCATAATTTTTATGTTAAACAAAGCCGATCTACTGAAACGGAGATATCGGTTTGATTAAATTACCTAACCCGATTAGGGCATATTTTAACGGTCAAGTGAAAGATCAGCTTGGCTATGAGCGTATGAAGATCGACTTTAGAGCGTCACCAGGTGAAGAGGCGCTGTACCCGCCCGACTCCTTAGCATGGCAGACATACAAAAACCCCGTAGCATTGTTTGTCGGCGGTGTTAGTGCCGTTTACATGCAGCTCGCAGACCCAAGGGTGAGAAGCGGTGTCTGGGAGCATAGTAGTTTTAAGGATAATGCTGTTACGCGTATTCAGCGTACGGGCTTGGCAGCGATGATGACTGTTTATGGGCAAAAGTCTGCCGCTGAGCGGATGATTACCCATGTTAACCGCATGCATGAGCAGGTTAAGGGCACTATGGCTGATGGTCGTGAATATAATGCGACTGATCCGGAATTGCTGAACTGGGTCTTCAGTACAGCGAACTTTGCGTTTTTCAATGCTTATGACCGTTTTGGTCCGGGTGCGCCGAAAGACAAACTGGACGAGGGGTATCGCATGGCCTCCGAACGTGTTGCGGGGCTATACGGGGTAACGCAGGCAGGAACTACTGCGGAAGAGGTGGAGCAATACCTGCATTCCAGATTGGAAGAGCTAGAGCCACATTCGATTTTGGATGAATTTACAGAGATTGTTCAAAATGCGCCTTTACTGCCGTCATATATGCGTCCTGTCCAGAGTTTGTTGGCACGTGCGGCCGCAAGCAATATTCCGCAAGCGATAAGGGATCAAGCGGGACTGGATGATAGTTATGGCCTAAGAAGGGGCGAAGAGACAGTCGTGAAGGCATTGTGCAGGTTGTCCGACAAGCTTTATCTGGAAGCACACCCTGCCGTAATGTCCTGTGAACGCTTGGGTTTGCCAGCAGATTATCTGTTCAGAAAATCGTCGAATGATAATGTTGAAGGTGGTGCTGCGCCGGGAAGAAACGGGCCGGATACATCTTCTGATCAGGAAATTGGTGCACCGCACCTTTAAACTGATCTTTACCCGATATTCCTATACTGAAAAATACGGCGCTATTTTTTCTTGCAATAGATCGTTTAAAACCGTATAAACCGCATCAATGCTCATTTTGAGCAAATTCACATGTGGGTTCCTTAACCAGTGTATTCATTGAATACCAAGGCCCACAGAGGACATAACTGGAACTAAGAAAGGACATTCATTATGGCTATGCCTGAATTTACAATGCGCCAATTGCTCGAAGCGGGCGTTCACTTTGGTCACCACACACGTCGTTGGAACCCTAAAATGCGCGAACACATCTTTGGTGTTCGTAACGGTGTTCACATCATCGACCTTCAACAGACAACACCTATGCTTGGTGAAGCGCTGAAAACTCTTCGTGATATCGTCGCGAATGGTGGCCGTGTGCTTTTCGTTGGTACGAAACGTCAAGCATCACAAAAAATTGCTGAAAGCGCCAAGCGCTGTGGTCAGTACTACGTAAACCACCGTTGGTTGGGTGGTATGCTTACAAACTGGCAGACAATTTCTAAGTCTATTAATCGTCTGCGTGAGTTGGAAGAAATTCTTGCCAATGACGAGCAGCAAGCAGTTCGTACAAAGAAAGAATTGCTGATGCTTTCACGTGAACATGAAAAGCTTGAGCTTTCTCTTGGTGGTATTAAAGACATGGGCGGTCAGCCTGACGCTGTATTCATCATCGACGTCACTATGGAAGACATCGCGGTTAAAGAAGCGAACAAGCTTGGTGTTCCTGTTTTTGCCGTTGTTGATACAAACGCAAGCCCAGATGGCGTTGATTACGTTATCCCGGGTAACGATGATGCTTTGCGCGCGATCGACCTTTACTGTGATCTTTTTGCTGATGCTGTTCTTGACGGTCTTGAGGCTGAGCTTGCTGCCGGTCCAAAAGACCCAGGTGCTGCTGAGGAGGTCAATGTTAAGTTGCCACCTAAGCCAGAAAAAGAAGCCGAGCCGATGACGCCTGGTGAGAAAGCTAAATTGGATGCTGAAAAGAAGAAGGCTCCAAAGAAAGCGGCTAAGAAGGATGAAAAGCCAGCTGAAGATGCTAAGGCAGATGAAGCGGCAAACGAAGCTGAAGAAAAGCCTAAAAAGCAAGCTTCTGCTTAATAGTTCTAAACTAACACTTTAAATCTGGAAGGACGTAGAAATGGCTGAGATTACAGCAGCAAAAGTAAAAGAACTTCGTGAAAAAACAGGTGCCGGCATGATGGATGCCAAAAAGGCACTGGTTGAGAACAATGGTGACATGGACGCAGCTGTTGACTGGTTGCGTACAAAAGGTTTGGCAAAGGCGGCTAAGAAATCTGGCCGTACAGCTGCTGAAGGTCTTGTTGCGATTGCGATCGACGGCACACAAGGTGCAGTTGTCGAGATTAACTCCGAGACTGACTTTGTTGCGCGTAACGAAGAGTTCCAAAAGTTTGTGACATCTGTTGCGGGCACTGCTCAAGGTGTTCAGAGCGCTGAAGAGCTTGCTGAACGTGACTTGGGCGGTAAGACTGTTGCTGAAACGCTTACAGACTTAATTGCTACAATCGGTGAGAACATGACTTTGCGTCGTGCCCAAAGCATCAGCGTTGATAAAGGCGCGGTTGTTGGTTATGTGCACGGTGCTCTTGGTGATGGCTTCGGTAAAATCGGTGTTTTGATCGGTTTGGAATCTGATGCTCCTGCGGATGCTCTGCAAGCTGTTGGTAAACAGATTGCGATGCATGTTGCTGCTGCTAACCCACAATTCCTTGATCAAAACTCAGTTGACCCTGAAGTTGCCGAACGTGAAAAGACTGTTCTTATCGAGCAGGCTCAAGCAGAAGGTAAGCCACAGGAAATCGCTGAAAAGATGGTTCAGGGCCGTATGCAGAAATTCTTCAAAGAAATCTGTTTGACCGAGCAAATCTTCGTCATTGATGGTGAAACCAAAGTTGCGGATGTGATTGCGAATGCTGCTAAAGAAGCAGGTTCAGACATCAAGCTGACAGGTTTTGTTCGTCTTCAACTCGGTGATGGTATCGAGAAAGAAGAAGAAGACTTCGCAGCTGAGGTTGCTAAAGCCGCTAACGGCTAACATCTTTTTATAGCTTTATTAGATCAGCCGCGTTGCATCTTGACGCGGCTGTCTTTATGTTAGGACAGATTTACCTAAGAAGATCATAGCCATGAACGCAGAAGCCGCCGAAAATATCGCCAATATGAAGAACTATAAGCGCATCATGTTAAAGATGTCCGGCGAGGTGCTTATGGGGGAAGGTGAGTTTGGTCTCGATCCTCAGACAGTTAACCGTGTAGCGCAAGACATTAAGCAGGTCGTTGATAGCGGCGTCGAGGTTTGCGTTGTTGTCGGTGCTGGGAACATATTCCGCGGTGTTTCAGGTGCTGCGGAAGGTATGGACCGTACAACGGCTGATTATATGGGGATGCTCGGTATCGTGATTAATGCGCTCGCGCTTCAAAATGCGCTTGAGCATATTGATGTTCAAACTCGGGTCCAGTCTGCGATCCGTATGGATGCGATCTGTGAACCGTATATCCGTCGTCGCGCTATGCGTCACATGGAAAAAGGCCGTGTTGTTATTTTTGCGGCGGGTACAGGTAACCCTTACTTTACGACCGATACAGCAGGGGCTTTGCGCGCGACCGAGATGGATTGCGATGCGATCTTTAAAGGTACTAAAGTTGATGGCGTATATTCGGCCGATCCATCCAAGGATACAAGTGCCGAACATTACCCGCATATTACGTTTACCGATGTTTTGACGAGAGATCTTAAAGTCATGGATGCAACGGCCATTGCTTTGGCGCGTGAGAACAATATTCCGATTGTTGTTTTTTCAATCAGGGAAAAAGGCAATTTTGCGAAAGTTGTTAGCTCGGACGGTAAATTTACAATTGTAACGAATTAAAATCAGGAATTTGGCTTATGTCTTACGATAAAAATGCAGTTCAAAAATTGATGGATGCCGCGATTGATAATCTGAATAAGGAATTTGGCGGTTTGCGAACAGGTCGTGCCTCAGCGAACTTGCTCGACCCTGTCACTGTTGAAGTTTACGGAAGCAAGATGCCGCTTAATCAGGTTGGTACGGTCAGCGTACCAGAACCGCGTATGCTTTCTGTTCAGGTGTGGGATTCGTCCAATGTTAAGGCTGTAGAAAAAGCTATTCGCGATGCCGGTTTGGGCCTGAACCCTATGCCTGAGGGTAACAATATTCGTATTCCTATTCCTGACCTGAACGAAGAGCGCAGAAATGATTTGAAAAAGATTGCGGGTAAATATGCGGAGAGTGCTCGTATATCCGTACGAAATGCGCGTAAAGACGGCATGGATGCGATTAAAAAAGAAGATATGCCGGAAGATGACGAGAAACGTGCTCAGGAAGAGGTCCAGAAGCTTACTGATGCAGCGATTACCAAAGTCGATCAGATACTTGCTGATAAAGAAAAAGACATTATGACTGTTTAGTCAAAGCTTTAAGAAGATGTCAGAACCCCTTGAAAATGAAAATCTAATGCATGTTGCCGTCATTATGGACGGCAATGGGCGTTGGGCGCAGAAAAGAGGGTTGCCGCGCACAGCTGGACACAAGCAAGGTGCCGAGGCAGTAAGAAAGGCCGTTAAGGCTGCGGGTGAACTTGGAGTTCGTTACCTTACTTTATTCGGTTTCTCTTCCGAAAACTGGAATCGTCCTGAAAGCGAAATTAAGGATTTGATGAATCTGTTGCGGTATTATTTGCGTGCTGAGACGGCGGAATTACACAAGAACGGCGCGTGTTTGCGCGTTATCGGTAACCGTGAGCAGCTTGATGACGACATTGTTCGTATGATCGAGCATGCGGAGGAGCTTACTGAGGGTAATAATAAAATTACTGTCGTTATCGCTCTTAATTATGGTGGGCGCTATGACATCGTGCAGGCCGTTCAGCGACTTCACAACGCACATCTTGACGAGAGATTGACCATAGAAACCATAGAAGCCCAGATGCCCGGCTTTTTGATGACACAAGGCATTCCTGACCCTGATCTGTTGATCAGAACGAGCGGTGAGAAAAGAATAAGCAATTTTCTGCTCTGGCAGTGTGCTTACAGTGAGCTGTTTTTTACGGACACGCTTTGGCCTGACTTCGAAAAAGAAGACCTTGAAGCGGCGCTTGCTGATTTCGCGGGGCGTGAGCGCCGTTTTGGAGCACTGGGCCAGCAGAAAGGCTAAGGCCGTATATGGCACGGTTTAATCTCAAATCTCTACAAAAACGAATATTATCAGCGGTTTTGCTGATTCCTATCGCGTTTTGGGCACTGTACTCCGGTGGATGGCCTCTCATTATTCTCATGAAGCTGTGCTTCTTGCTAGTGGCGTATGAGTGGGCGTTACTGATCCCCAAGCTTTCTTGTGTGAAGGAAAAGATCGGGTTTTCAGTCGTCGGTGTTCTTTATGTGCCTTTGGCTTTCTTCTGTTATTTCGCTCTATCCGAGTTTCAGTATAAATTCCATCTCGTACTGATCATGTTGGTCTGGGCGAGTGATATTACAGCCTATTTTACAGGCAAGATTGTTGGTGGCCCTAAATTGATGCCTATTTTGAGCCCTAATAAAACATGGGCCGGGATGGCCGGCGCGGTGATGGGGCCCGTGATCTTGATGTTGGCGATATACCCGTTATTTTTCCCCGAGATTGATTGTGTTGCGGCCGAGCCGTGCGAGGGAAGTCAGCCGAACCCGTTTGCTTTAACTTTAATGCTTCAATTGGCGGCATTAACCGGTGTCGCAGGGCAGGTTGGTGATTTGGCTATTTCGTTCCTTAAGCGTAAGGCCAATGTTAAAGATACCGGGTCTCTCTTACCCGGTCATGGTGGGGCGCTTGACCGTCTAGACTCTCTGTTGTTTTGTTCGATCGTTTTTGTTGTCGCTTTAATGGGATTGGGCTTTTGATAATGAAAAAGTCAGTCTCAATATTGGGTGTAACGGGATCTGTCGGTCAGAGTACGGCGGATATTATAGCCTCTGACCCAGATCGGTTTGATGTTGATGTCATCACGGCGCATAAGAACTGGGAATTGCTTTCCGAAACAGCGCGGCGTTTGCGTGCCAAAAGAGTTGTGATTGGCGATGAACAATATGCAGACAAGTTGAGTGATAGCTTGAAAGGCACTGACATCATTGTCCACCATGGGGAATTGGCCACCGAGGAATGCGTGGCTGCAGATACGGACTTAACCGTTGCGGCAATTAGCGGGTTCGCGGGCCTAAAGCCTTTGTTAAATGCAATGAAGAATAGTTCCGCCGTAGCAATAGCAAATAAAGAGCCATTAGTGGCAGCAGGCCATTTGGTGATGCAGGCCGCTGAAGATTACGACACAAGCATTTTACCGATTGATAGCGAACATAACGCTATTTTTCAGGTTTTCGATTTTGATCATCCCGAAAGTATCAAGCGGATCATCTTAACAGCTTCGGGCGGGCCTTTTTTGCGCGCGAGCGAGGAGGAGATTGCTAACGCGACGCCGGAGCAAGCTGTGGCTCATCCGAATTGGGATATGGGCGCAAAGATTTCGGTTGATAGCGCGACCATGGTCAATAAGGCGCTTGAGGTTATTGAGGCGCATATTCTGTTTAAGATGCCTGCGGAAAAAATCGATGTGGTTATTCATCCGCAATCGGTCGTGCATTCGTTCGTTGAGTATACAGATGGCTCGGTATTGGCTCAGATGGGGCCGAGCGACATGCGCACGCCTATTGCACATGCGCTTGCCTGGCCGGAGCGTATGACAACACCGGGCGAGACGATCGATGTCACGCAGTTAAGTTCTCTGGAGTTTGAAGAGGCGGACCGGACGCGTTTTGGCGCTCTTGCGATGGCGTATGAATGTTTGGAGCGCGGGCAAGCCGCATGCTTAACGATGAATACTGCCAACGAAGTGGCTGTAGACGCTTTTTTGCAGCGCGAAATAGCATTTCCTGATATTCTCGCATGTGTGCGATATGCAATTGATAACCAGCCTGATATAAATCTGGATACGGTTGATTCTGTCGTACAGGCGCATGAAGCTGTGCGCGAGATTACGAAGAACTACATTAATGAACATATAAACAACCTTGATCAACGGGACGTCGGATAAAGTATGAATTTTCTTGAAATATTTCAGGTTCTTGGTGGGAATGTATGGCTGTATGGCGGTGCATTTGTGCTTGTTCTCAGTATTCTTGTTTTTGTGCATGAGTGGGGCCATTACATAGTCGCCCGCATGTGCGGCGTGCGTGTTGAAACCTTTTCAATCGGTTTTGGTAAAGAATTACTCGGTTTCAATGACAAAAACGGCACGCGTTGGAAGCTTGCCCTTATTCCGCTTGGCGGGTACGTCAAGCTGTTCGGGGATGTTGATCCCGCGAGTACGCAACAGGCGGAAGGCGTAGAAGAGGGTGATAAAATCAGGCCCTTCACGGAAGAAGAGCGCAAAGAAGCTTTCTTTGCCCAGTCGGTCGCAAGACGCGCTGCGATTGTTATTGCCGGTCCTGCGATTAATTACATTTTTGCGGCGCTTATTCTTACGGCGCTTTTTGCTTTTAATGGACAACCTGTTACGCCGCCTGTAGCCGCAGCTGTGATGGAGGGGTCAGCCGCTGATAAATATGATTTTCAGGCGCACGACCGCATTGTTTCCGTTGATGGTAAGAGCATTAAAACGTTCGAAGATATCCGCAGAGAGATGATGATTTCTCTGGATGTTGAACGTCATTTCGTTGTTGAGCGTGATGGTGAGCAGATCGACATTTACGCTATCCCTGAGAAAATTACGAGCCGTGACCGTTTTGGCTTTCCGCAAAGTCGTGGTTTGCTTGGTCTAATCAGTCCGCGCCATGTTGTGCGTATCGAGAGTATCGAGAAAATTGACGGTCAGGCATTTGAAGATGAAGAGGCTGTAAGGGCTGAATTGGCGTCTCGTTTAGGGCAGTCCTTTGATCTTGAGATCAAGAATGGTGAAAAGATTGAAACTCTGCAGGTGAGGCCAATGCCCGAGTTTAATCAGTTCCTCGAGCAGCCCGATGCCGAAGAGTA
>CAZLTT010000073.1:0-9959 GCA_964562515.1 uncultured Micavibrio sp. | reverse complement strand
TCAACGGGGCAAAGTCATTTGAAACAAAACGGTTGAGGATATCCACGCTCGCGACACGGCTATCAATGTCAAAATGGCGGCGCTTGTTATAGGCGCTAAGGACTGCCTGACTGCCGATATCCATGCCTAAACGTGCATTGTCGGCCAAAACTTCCGCCAGAGTCGCCACATCACGCAAAGACAGGTTTAGCCCCTGCGCCGTAATTGGCGGCATTGCATGTGCGGCTTCGGCGATCAATGCCAAGCGCTCTCCTGTAATCGCGCGTGCTTTTGTCGTTTGCAGAGGCCATCCTTGCGGCCCTTTTTCAAGAGTAATCCCGCCAAGCTGATTGTGGATCTGCGCTTGAAGCGCTTGCTCGAACTCCTGCTTCTTTAACTTCAATATCGCGTCGGCTTTGTCCGCCGTTTCAACCCAAACAATAGAGGATTGATTGCCCGGCATCGGCACAATCGCCGTCGGGCCGGAAGGGGTGTGAAACTCGGTTGAGATATTCTGGTGCGACTTTGAATGATTGATGATGCACGTCACAGCCGTCTGGTCGTAAGTATGCTCGCGTGTTTCAATGTCCGCGAACTCCCGCACGGCGGAGCGCTTACCGTCCGCGCCAATCAAAAGCTGTGCTTTGATTTCATCACCATTATCCAAACGGACGGATACATGACCATCCGACAGCGTGTAATCACGGAAAGTGGCTTCGGCAAACTGAATGTTTTTCAGCTTTTTGGCGCGTTCGAAAAGCGCGGAACGAAGCGGCGCATTGGGAATGTTAAAACCGAATTGAGCATGGCCGATATCATTGGCATCAAATTCAACTTCGACGGGATCGCTTCCTGCCTTGCTGACATCAACGATTTTCATTTGCTCCAAAGGACATGAAATAGGCTCGAGCCTGTCCCAAACATCTGTGGCTTTGAGAATTTCAATCGAACCGCCGATCAAGGCAACTGTGCGTCCGTTTGCATCGGTTGTGCTGAATTTTTCCGGTGTGTACGGGTCGATAAGTGCGACGTCAAATCCGACCTGACCAAGCAGAACAGCCAGTGTAAGCCCCGCGGCCCCTGCGCCAATAATGACAATATCTGCTTGCTTTGCGCTCATCGCTTGCTACTTTCTTTCTAAAGCATAACGTATCGCAATCTATAAAGGAGGCAAGCCCATGGCGAAAGTTGAAATTTATTATTGGACCACCTGTCCGTATTGTCGCCGTGCATTGGCATTGTTGGATAGCAAGAACGTCAATTATCAGGGGTACGACATTACCGGTGATGATGAGGCGCGCGCCAAAATGGTTGAGCGTACAGGCGGCCCGCGTACTGTTCCGCAAATCTTCATCGACGATAAACTTGTCGGCGGTTGTGATGATATCCATGCGCTAGAGGATAAGGGCGAACTGGACGCGCTTCTTAATGGCTAATTCCTTTAAAGCCGCATGTGTTCAGCTCAATGTCGGGCCGGATATTGCAGAAAACCTGAAAACCACAGAAGAGCTGATCCGTGAGGCGGCTGGGCAGGGTGCAAAACTTATCCTGACCCCCGAAAACACCTGCTTTATGCGCTTTCCGCTCAATCTGCGCCCGAAAGACGCACAGCCTCAGGAAGGGCACACGGTTTTAACGGCAATACAGGCTCTGGCTAAGGAGCTAGCGGTCACCGTTATTATCGGCTCGCTCGGGGTTAAACTCGAAGACGGACGCTTGGCTAACCGGTGTTTCGTTATTGCTGACACAGGTGAGATTACGGCGACATACGACAAAATCCATATGTTCGATGTCGATATCCCGAATGGTGAGAGTTACCGCGAAAGCAAAACGATCCGTCCGGGGGAGCAGGCCGTGGTTGCCGATACGGGCGTGGCCAAGGTCGGCCTGAGCATCTGTTACGACGTGCGTTTTGGTGCGCTTTACCGCCAATTGTCTCAAGGCGGCGCACAGATTTTAACAGTACCCGCCGCTTTCACTGTTCCTACAGGACAGGCGCACTGGGAAGTGTTGCTGCGCGCCCGTGCCATTGAAAACGGTGCGTTTGTCATGGCAGCGGGGCAGACGGGTGAGCATGAAAACGGCCTTAAAACCTGGGGGCACTCGATGATCATTGCGCCATGGGGCGAGATTTTGGCTGAAAAACCCGACGGAGTGGGTATAATCACGGCAAATATAGATTTGGAAGACGTTGAAAAGGCGCGCCGCGCTATACCGTCTTTGCAACATGACCGTGATTTTGAATTATGAGCAAGAATAAGAACCACAAGAAAACGACCCGTGTAATGCATGCCGGATACGAGCCGTCTGAATTTAACGGGTTGGTCAATATGCCGCCGTCGCGCACTTCGACAATTCTGTATCCTTCGCTTGCCGCATATGAAGACCCGGGCCATCAATACCGCTACGGGCGTTTGAACACGCCAACGGCACAAGCATTTGCCGATGCGCTGTGCGAGCTTGAAAACGGATATGGTGCGGTCACCGCACCTTCGGGCTTGGCAGCGATCACAACCGCGTTCTTAAGCTTCACCAATAGCGGAGACCATGTTCTGGTCGCGGACAGCATCTATCCGTGTACACGGGACTTTCTGGATGATGTCCTGACCCGTATGGGCGTTGCGGTCGAATATTACGATCCGTATATCGGAGCGGATATTGCGGGCTTGGTTAAGGACAACACCGCCGTCATTTACATGGAAAGCCCGGGTTCTGCGACATATTGCGTGCAGGACGTCCCTGCCATTGTGAAGGTTGCCAAGGATAAAGGCATTGTCACGATGCTTGATAATGCATGGTCGAGCGGCGTTCTGTTTAACCCTCTTGATCACGGTGTCGATCTCAGCTTGATGTCCTGCACCAAATACATTAACGGCCATTCTGACGGCATGCTCGGCGCGGTCATTGCGCGTAATGAAGATACGTTTAAGAAGCTTCGCAGCGGTGCTGTCGATCTGGGTATTTGCGCAGGATCGGAAGAAGTCTATGCGGGTTTGCGCGGGTTAAAAACTATTCACCTGCGGATGAGAGAAGCGGGCGAACGCGGATTGGAGATCGCGCAATGGCTCGAAGCGCGCGATGATCTCCAAAAGGTCTATCAGCCCGCGCTAGAAAGCCATAAAGGGCATGAAATCTGGAGGCGTGACTATAAAGGCACGAACGGCTTGGTCAGTATTTTACTGCACCCCGCACCGAAAGAAAAAGTATCCGCATTTGTTGAGAGTTTGGAGCTGTTCCGCATCGGTTCGAGTTGGGGCGGCTATGAAAGCCTGCTTCAGCCGCAATATTTGAAGAAATGCCGCTCCGCAGTGCCTTGGGAGGAGGAGGGTTTCCTCATTCGCCTGCAAGTCGGGTTTGAAGATATCGATGATTTGAAAGCCGATCTGGACCAGGCTTTCGCCAAATTGAAGGGGTAAGAGATGAGCAATTTGAGAGACGATGCCGTATATGTCGGTCGCAGTGTTGGTAAGGACGAGATAGCGCAATACTTACCGTTGAAATGGGGTAACCGCCACGGTTTGGTTGCGGGGGCAACGGGAACGGGTAAAACCGTGACATTACAGAATCTTGCAGAAGGTTTTTCATACGCTGGCGTGCCTGTGTTCCTTGCTGACATTAAAGGCGACTTGTCCGGCATGTGCCAACCGTCCGAAATGCAGGACTTTTTGGTCAAGCGTGCCGCCGATATTGGCTTTACCGATGAATATAAAGGTGCAGCATTTCCCGCTGTGTTCTGGGATGTTTTCGGCGAGCAAGGCCACCCTATCCGCACAACCGTATCGGAGATGGGGCCGCTCCTTCTCGCGCGTATTCTGGAATTGAATGACACACAGGAAGGTGTGCTGAATATCTGTTTCCGTGTTGCAGATGAGCAAGGGCTTTTGCTGCTTGATCTCAAAGACTTGCGCGCGCTTCTTAATTCAGTCAATGAGCAGAGAAAAGAGATTTCCGCAACATACGGCAATGTATCACCTGCCAGTGTCGGCGCAATCCAGAGATCTTTGCTGCGATTGGAAGATCAGGGTGCGGCAAAGTTCTTCGGCGAACCTGCCCTCGATATGAAAGATTTCATGCGCACCGATCTGGATGGGCGCGGTCATGTGAACATTTTGGCGGCGGACAAGCTTATGCACTCGCCGCGTCTCTATGCGACATTCCTGCTATGGATGTTGGCCGAGTTGTTCGAGGAATTGCCAGAAGCTGGGGATTCTGACCGCCCGAAACTTGTGTTCTTCTTCGATGAAGCGCATTTGCTGTTCAACGATGCACCAAAAGCCTTGCTTGAAAAGGTTGAGCAGGTCGTGCGTCTGATCCGCTCCAAGGGTGTTGGCGTGTTCTTTATCACGCAAAACCCCGCCGATGTACCGGATACCGTTCTGGGGCAGCTCGGTAACCGCATACAGCATGCGCTGCGCGCGTTCACCCCGAAACAGCAAAAGGCAATCAAGCAAGCCGCCGAGACATATCGCGAGAACCCTGAGTTCGATGTCGCGGATGTTATCACCGACCTCGGGGTCGGGGAGGCGCTCGTTTCAACGCTAGAAGGTAAAGGGCAGCCATCAATGGTACAGCGCACGCTAATCCGTCCGCCGTCTTCACGTCTCGGTCCTGCATCTGCGGATGCAAAGGCGATGCAGATGAAGGCAAGCTCTCTGGGGACGAAATACGACGAGACACAGGACCGCGAAAGCGCCTACGAGATTTTGCAGGAGCGTGCAAAGAAAGCGGCAGAGGCCGCCGAAAAAGCGCAAGAGGCTGCTGATAAAGCCAAGCCGAAACGCCGTTCCAACCGCCAAACACCCACAGAGGCGGCGGTTAAGTCACTGGTGCGCTCAATCAGTTCATCCGTAGGGCGTCAGATTGCAAAAGAAGTAATGCGCGGCGTACTCGGGGCGTTCAAACGCTAAACCAATAAGCTCATATCGACTTCAAGTGCTTCGGCGATCGCTTTGATCGCGCGAACGGAGCCGTCTTTCTTTTCGGTTTCGATTTCCGCGAGATAGGGGCGGGAGATTGTCGCTGCCCGTGCCAAGTCTTTTTGCGTCATCCCGCGATGCTTGCGCAGGATTTTTACGGGGTTTTCTTCCCGCGCTATCAGCGCGTTCAGAACCTCATCGGGAAGCTTGTGCTTTTTACCGCCGCTGACCATCTCGCGATAATCGTGCAGAGGCATGAGGACATAAGGCTTACCCTGAATGTGCAGCAAATCATATTTCATGCAAAAAGCTTACATGGCGTGCGGGTGAATGTCACGCACTTCGACAATGTTGCTAGAATTTCGTTGAGAGCGTCAGTGACCCGAACTCGCTAACGCGGTCCTGTCCGTCAAATTCTTTGGAGCGAACGGTATAGGTGTAGCTTAAGCGATAGTCATCATAAGTGAATGCCACGCCCGCATTCACATCGCCGACAAAGTATTTCTTCTCGATATCGTTGCTGCTTTTGAATGTGTTGCCGTCGAGGAATATGTTGCGCCCGATTGCGCGGCCATCAACGCCCGCAAAGCCGAACCAACTCCACCCGTCTGCAGGCGTTTCGAAGTAACCGCTGCCCGGCATGGCGGGGCGCACCCGCATTGGCGTATCCTGAATGCCGTCCTCGACAGGTCCGATGGTAAAGGTGATGCCGCCCCCTGCATAGGTGTAGACATTCCCCAGAGACATATTGATGTTCGGCTCTCCGCGTAAACGCAGGCCGAAGATATCTTCCCGAATGGCGCGCGGCCAACGCCGCCCTGCTGAAATAATCAGACCCGGTTCGAACTTCAGTTGGTTGTCCCAACCACGTGGGATGTCTGAATCGGTGATTTCGCGATGTACGAAATCCTGTATCTCTTCGCCCAAAGCTTCCGGTCCGACAATACCGAGCGTGAGTTCGAATTCATCAATATGATTATCATCCAGAGTTGTGAGGCCGGCAGAGCCGTATAAGAACGCCGCGTATGGACGGTCATTCGGCTGATTGGCCATTACGGTAATATCTTCGGGCGTAAAGATGTTGTGACCGATCGTATAGGACGTGCTTGTCGTTGCGTTCAGGTCGAAAGTCGGGACAGCCTCCGCCAATTCATCAAGGGCAGGCGGGATCGGTGTGTTAACGTTGAACCATGTCAGGCGCACCCCGCTCGTATAAAAACGGTCAGTCCCGCCGCCGATCGAGTCATTCTCTACCGAAACGCTGATATAGTTTTTGTCTTCGCTGTTTTTAACCTGACGGGCGACGTCTTGCTCCGCTGTTTGCGCATAGGCATAGGACCCCGCAATCGAGGGTAAAAGTGCCAGAGCGGCGAAGAGATATTTGCCTGTCGGTCTAAACATGCTAGCCATATATCATGAATAATAGCGAAATCACGAATTTTTATACGCAAGACGCAGAAAACCCGCAAAGCATGGTGATCTTTCTGCATGGCCTCGGTTCTAACGGTCAGGATTTGATATCGCTTGCGCCGCTGATGCAGCATGTCATGCCGAACACGGTATTTGTCTCCCCCGATGCACCGTTCGAATGTGATATGGCCCCGCCCGGTTATCCGAACAGCTTCCAATGGTTCTCATTACAGAACCGCGACCCGCAAGTCATGGAGCAGGGCGTGCAGAATGCTGCACCTATATTAGAAGCATTCATCAAGCAGCAACTGGAGGCGCACAATTTGGATTATAGCCAACTTGCATTATGTGGCTTTTCGCAAGGAACGATGATGTCGCTGTATCAGGGGCCGCGTCTGGAAAAACCTATCGCAGGTATCCTTGGGTATTCAGGCGCGTTCATCGGGCAAGCGGGTGAGCACAAAACCCCTGTCTGCCTGATCCATGGTGAAGCAGATGATGTTGTGCCAGTTGAGGCCTATCATCATGCAAAACAAGAGTTGGAAAAAGCAGGCTTCGAAGTCTCCGGCCATACGAGCGCAGGCCTTACGCACTCGATAGATGAGCGCGGATTACGCGAAGGTGGTTTGTTCTTAAAATCGGTTTTGTATCCTGAAACCCCATAAAAACAGCGGGTTTTAGCCCGTTTTATGCTGCGGTGCATTTTTGCTTGTGCTGCGCAATATGTAAAACAGCAACATTCTGAATTTGTTAAAAAATCGGCGTTTTGCACAAATGCTGCATTACGTAAATTGCTTTACCGCAGCATAAATTGTTGGCGGAAATCTTCGGTAAACCTTGGATTTATGCTATACTCTAAGTATCAGATTCGCGAGGTCTGACGGGCGCTTTATAGCCACACAAAGTGCCTTATCCATACAGGCCTCCAGCCGTATTCAACGGATGAGCAAAGGAGTGCAGGCTTATGGGTAGTGCGACGACACTGGAGAAATGTCCAGCCTTGATATTGAATGCCGATTACAGGCCATTGAGTTATTTTCCGTTATCTATCTGGCCTTGGCAGGAAGCTGTTAAGGCCATTTTTAGAGATAGTGTCACGGTGATATCGGAGTATGACAAGGTCGTAAGATCACCGAGTTTTGAGATTAAATTGCCGAGCGTATTGGCTTTAAAAGAATACGTCCCGATGGCCCGAAGCCCGGCATTTACGAGATTTAATGTATTCTTGCGGGATAGGTGGCAATGCCAGTATTGCGCAGATACTTTTAAAACACATGAATTAACATTTGATCATGTGATACCGCGCTCCAGAGGGGGGCGGACAAATTGGGAAAATATTGTGGCTTCGTGTCAGAAATGCAATACGGCGAAAAGCAACCACATGCCGCACGAAGTGAATATGTATCCGATCCATGAACCGAGACAGCCTTCGCTGTATGAGCTTCAGGATCACGGACGAAAGTTCCCCCCGAACTTTCTGCACAGAAGCTGGGGAGACTTTTTGTACTGGGATACGGAACTCGAAGACTTATAAAAAGGCCCGATTAAAAACAGGGGTTGTTTATAAAGCTTCGAATGTTTTGGGAAGCATAGAAGTTTCGGCTTTGCCAAGGAGAACGGTTTAGAAATTTACTCCTTTTGGTATCGCTGGAAAGACGCGGAAAAATTGCCAAGGTTGGCTTCCGCTTAACCACGTGCAACGAAAGGAGTGTATTATGTTTAATCATCTTACAAATCTTGCACATACACGGTCAATCACAGGTGCAATAGGCTTTTACCTATTCCACGTAATTCTGTTGGTTGGCTTATCAACCTTCCTGGGTCACTACTTGGTGACACTGAATGTGATTGACGGTTCTGTCGGAAGTTTCTTCGACGGGGGCTCAATCCATACGATGATCGGCGCGATCTGGACATTGGTCTTGGGTAGCACGATCCTCCACGGGAAGAAAATGACAAACGACGTCATGTCCGTTGTGATCATGTTCCTCGGTGTGTATCTCGCATACGAAGTGAATGTGATGCTGGGTATGGTTGTTGTGTCTTACCTGACAACATTGGGTAAGTAGTCACCATAAACCTCGTCTTTTAAGAGGTTCATAAGTATCAAAACCGGGCGGTGGTTCATCGCCCGGTTTTTACATGCGCCCATTCAAAACCACTAAAAGCTTGACGGAGCGCGGGTTTGCGGCTATCTAAGCCAGTATCTGCATATTTTTGAGTAAAGGTTTTGAGACGATGTTTGACGACTTATTCGATTTTTCAAAGAAACGCACACTGAAACAATCAGTCGGTTTCTTCATTTTTCACAGCGCATTGGTGCTCGGCGTAATGACCGGCCTTAACATGCTCGGCGTTTCTTAGAGCTTAAAAATACGCTGATCATACAGATCACGAAAAGCCCGAAACACAAGATGACATTATAATTTGCCATGGACAGGCCGATCAGCGGATCTTGCCATGGTATTTCCGTACATGACGCCGTTGGTGCGCTCATGATGTTTTCGAGAATGCTTTGCGGCTCGGCCTCACCGAAATTCGGCACGGTACATCCCTCAACGGCGGACTCCCACCATTTCCGTTCGATACCGGTATGATAAAACGCAAGTCCTGAATTCACGAGGAATGCAATCCCGCTCAAACCCAACATAACCTGCGGCAACGATTTCACTTTCCGCCCGAACAACCCGATAATCCCGAGCAGAATGACAAGCGCATATGGCCATCGTTGGTATATGCACATGATGCACGGCTCCAGCCCTAAAAAGGCTTCGGATGCGAATGCTGCGGTCAGGGCCAGAAAAGACAGCGCCGTAATACTCAGCAGCGTAGCAACAGGACAGCACAGAATTTTAAAAGGGTTCATCAAGGTCATAGGAATGATTTTATGGTTTCTTTCACAATATCAAGCCCTTCGGTGCCAATAAAGATCAAGACATAGCTGATCATCGCCACCCATAACAGGCCAAGCAACATACCGGCCAGAACGGCCAGACCATCGCGCATAATCACGCCAATCGCCATCAACGCTATGCCCATGCTCGGCACAGTATTCGTCAGGGGCAGGGGAATGCACACGGACAAGGCCATGATCAGCCCCGCAATCCCGATCAAATTGCCGAAAGCGCCGTGCGTCATAAAGCCTAAACGTGGGCGGACCAGATATTCAATCTTGGTCAGATAGGGGATAGCCGCGTCCACCATGGCTTCGAACCGCTCTCGGGTGATGGATTTATACTTCATTTTTTCGGGAATCCAGATGCTTTCACGGCCCAACGCCTGCTGCGCGGTCAGGAAAACCAAAGGCGCGGCGATAATAAGATTAATCCCCAATCCGGGCAGGGGGATCGCCGCAGGCAGGGCAAATATAAACAGCAAAAACCCGAAACCGCGCTCATGCAGGGCCTCTAAAAGGTCAAACGTGCAGACCTTGTCCTGAGGCACGGTGTCCTTCAGATCTAGCAGAACTCGGGAGATGGGGCGGATGGTTTCGCTCATGCGCTTAAGAGTAGCAGAAATGGCTTGAAAAAAAACCGATAAGCGATTAGGTATACACGTTCTTATATGGTGCGCCTCTGTGGCGGAATTGGTAGACGCGCCGGATTCAAAATCCGGTTCCCGTTAGGGAGTGAGAGTTCGAGTCTCTCCGGAGGC
>CAZLTT010000072.1:0-10117 GCA_964562515.1 uncultured Micavibrio sp. | reverse complement strand
AAAATTGGTCAACAGCTGCGCAGACTTGATGCGGTCGCGTGCTCATGAAAAAGGGATTGATATAATCGTAAAAATCGACCCTGAAGTTCCTCCGTTCGTAAACACAGATCCCACGCGTTTAAGGCAAATCGTGCTCAATCTATTGGGCAACGCCGTAAAATTCACCGAAGAAGGCTCGGTCAGTATAGAAGTTGAGAATGTCGGTAACAAACATCCGGCCGAAGAGCTCAAGGTGAGTGTTATCGATACAGGGATAGGCATTCCTGAAGACAAGCAGCAGGACATGTTTGAAGATTTCACACAAGCCGATGAATCGATTATGCGCCGCTTTGGTGGTACGGGGCTAGGTCTCTCCATCTGTAAAAAGATTCTGCATGTCATGAACGGGGATATCGGCGTCAACAGTGAGCCGGATAAAGGCTCTACATTCTGGTTTACGCTGCCGGTGCTCTCCGCGAAAGGTGTAGAAATATCTGCGGAAGAGTGGGGCGTCTTACCTGAAATATTGCCTCTGAATGTTTTGGTTGTTGATGATAATGATATCAACCTCCAGGTCGCTACGGATATTCTCCAGAAATATAAACACACGGTAACTGTCGCTAAAGATGGTGCTGAAGCTTTTGAAAAAGTTCAGGCTCAAAAAGGCGGGCCCATGTTTGATATTATCTTGATGGATATCGAAATGCCGGAAATGAACGGTTTCGAAACAACATCGGCAATTCGAAAACTGGACAAGCCGCTGTGCGACATCCCAATTCTTGCACTATCCGCACATTCTTTTGAGGGTGAACGCAGCAAGTGTCTGGATGCGGGTATGCAAGGCTATGTCCCGAAACCTTTTGATACTGCGAGATTACTCAACTCCATGGCGGATGTTCTGCCGGATATGGTGGATGTCGCTGCAGATGACGACTTCGATTCCTTCGAAGATGTTATCGAAGAAGGCGTTGATGATTACATCGATGAAACAACACTCGACCTGACAAATTTGCAGGAGCTCGAAAACGCATTCGACAGAGCATATGTGATATCATTCTTAGAGAAGTTTTTGCCGGACATGAAAAGATTTGTCGCAGAGATCGAAACGCTGGGCGAAGACTGCGCTGCGAATGTTGATGATATCAAACATAAAGCACATGAGTTGAAAAGCATGTCTAAGGTTTGCGGCCTGTCATATGTGTCTGACTTGGCGATGCGTCTAGAGTATGCAGCGCGCGATAATAACAGCGATGAATTGGCCGTATTGGTTGTGGGGATCGAAGAGAAATTCAAGACGAATTTGAACGAGTTGTTGAAAATTTATCCGGCTAGTTATGCGGCTTAACCGGGGAAGCAAGGGGCATTGTTATGAGCACTGAAAACACAGAGCAGGAATTCAATCACGACCTGTCCGACATGAAAGCATTGGTCGTGGATGACAATATGATGATGACGACGATGACACAGGATATGCTGAAGAATATAGGTTTTGGCGAGGTCGATGTCGCGCGCTCGGGTAGCGAAGGTCTCGCCCGCATTCACGAAGCCAAAGATAACGACGTCTTATACGATGTTGTTTTTCTGGATTGGCACATGCCCGATATGAGCGGTTTTGAGGTCCTTCGACAATGCCGAGAGGATAAGGCGCTTCATGGTATGGCGATTGTAATGGTTACGGCTGAAAATCAAAGACGTAGCATATCAGAGGCCATGAAAGCCGGCGCCACTGCATATACAATTAAACCCGCGTCAAAAGATGATCTGAAAAATGCCATCGATAGCGTTATGAAGTGGCGACAGGGGTTTGAAAACTAAACAAGACTTACAGGGATAAAAGGGGGATGCTATGCGTCTTGAAACTTTAAAAGCACACGAAAGCGAAATTACGGCGATTGTATCGAAGACCTTACGCGATACCTTCAAGACCTATTTCGACATTGATCTTGGTGATTTTGCAAATCAGGACACCGCCGGAAACATACCTGACGGTGTTGTGTGCAAGACCGAGTTCAAAAATGGCACTGCATCAGGAGCTGTGTTTGTGTCTTTCGAGAAGCCGTTCCTGAAAATTGTGTCGGAAATGATCTACCCTCCCGAGGCCGCCAACACGCAGGAAAGCTTTCAATCCTGCGCGACAGAGATCGCTAATATCGTTTCTAACCGCGTGAAAACCTATCTGAATGAGCAAGGTTATTCTCTGAAAATGGGCATTCCGTCTATCGAACCGACAACGGATAAGGACGATGACGACATCAATATTTCTTTCTCGGTGCGTGAAAAGAAACTCTTTGTTGATATCCTGTTTAAGGAGCATGAGCCGAAAAGCGCTGCCTAAAAGCTCTTCCCTGCAATTCCTGCGTTGCTTTCGTCGTAAACCCACGGCATGATGCGTCGTATGAGCGACAATTTAAACAAAGATGTTCCGGACCCTGAAACATACAGACTGCCTCAACGCAGCGTGATGTCCCGTCTGCGCGGTTATTTACTGACCGGTATTGTCGTGACTGCACCGATTTCGATCACGATCTATCTGACCTATATTTTCCTGACTTTCGTCGATAAGCACGTTGCGCGGCTTGTGCCCGATGAATGGCAGGGTTCATATCTGGATGGATATTATTCAGGTACGGCCATTCCCGGCCTCGGCCTGATCATCGCCATTCTGTTTTTCATTTTCGTCGGCTGGTTTGCGACCAATGTTTTGGGCCGCCTGATTATTAAATTCTATGAATTTATCCTCGATCGAATGCCTGTCATACGAACGGTTTACGGGGCCATTAAGCAAATCTTCGAAACTATTATGGCGAGCCAGTCTCAGGCATTTCGCGAGGCGGTTATGCTCGAGTATCCGCGTAAAGGTGTGTGGTCGATTGGTTTCGTCACAGGTATTACCGAAGGTGAAGTGCAGCGCATAACATCCGAAGAAACGGTCAATGTCTTTGTGCCGACCACGCCAAACCCCACATCGGGCTATCTCTTGTTTGTGCCTAAAAAAGAACTAACCTATTTAAATATGACCGTGGAAGAGGCTGTGAAGCTTGTTGTATCCGCCGGAATCATTACCCCGCCTGACAGACAGGCCATCAAAAGTGATACAGACACCAAAACCAAGGAGTAAGGTTTATGGCATTTGAAAACCTGAACGCTATTCGTGAACGCGATCCGGCTGCTCCGACATTCTGTGAGGTCTTTTTCGGCTATAACGGCTATCACGCGGTGCTTTTTCATCGCCTGAGCAGTGCGATTTGGGGGCTTGGTCTTCGCGCCTTGGCACGCTTTACATCCAATTTTGCGCGTATTCTGACCGGCATCGAGATTCATCCCGAAGCACAAATAGGCCGTCGTCTGTTTATTGATCACGGGACAGGCGTGGTTATTGGCCAAACCGCGGTCATTGGTGATGATGTAACAATCTATCATGGCGTTACCCTTGGCGGGGTTGGGCGCGGCGATGACCGCGGGCAAAAACGCCACCCTACGATCGAGGACGGCGCTATGATCGGCGCTGGTGCGCAGGTTCTGGGCGATATTACGGTTCATAAGCGCGCAAAAGTCGGTGCGAATTCTGTGGTCACACAAGACATTCCTGAAGGAAAGACCGCTCTGGGGATTCCGGCGCGTGTAATCGGCGGTGATGAGAAGTCCCGCGGTTACGGTCTACCGAGCCGTCAGGAGATGGAGCAGGTTACATTTACGATCGATTGCATTATCAAGGAAATGGGCACGATCAAAAAAGAGCTCAACATCCCTGAAAAAGACTGCACAGCCCCCAAAGATGAAAAGAAAAGTGCCGCCAAGGCGTAACGCACTTTATTTGACATATAAACTACATACTGCTAATTTTCCGCACGTTTAACGGAGAAGAGTAGTGTCACGCAGAGCCCCCTTTCAGGAAGCTGCAAAAGCATCGAGTTTTTTGCAACATCATTTTGGCGATGTCAGCATCGTGGAGAATGATGAGGGTGTGACATGTGCTCTGCCTGGGGTTTTTGCTTTAAAACACGTGCCTGAGACAACTTCTTCCGGACGCTTTTTACGACATATCGAGGAAATGTCAGTTTCCGCACCTTCGCAGGAGGAGGGGCTTGTAAAACTTGCCAACAGGGTCAATCAGGAAAGCGTAATCCTGAAGCACTTCCCGCAAGCGCACGATCACTACCAACCCGACACGACGGCCGATTATGTGGTCATCGCTAGAGACGAGCCGCTACATCAACACGACTATGCAGGATATATCGACTTTAATATGTCGACATTTGATGATGGCGAACTCGCCATTGGCTCAACCGCTACAGATGCTCTGGATACGGAGTGGCACGTCCACCTCGCGCTGGCTGCGGATATGGGCGCATAAACGGCTTAACCGCTTCTGAGATATTGAATAGCCTGATCCCGCTCGAACAGATACAGCAGCGTCTTTAACGCCTTTCCGCGTTCTGTTTCCAGTTCGGGGTCCTTATCCATGATTAACTGTGCATCATCACGCGCAGTGGCCAATAACTCTCCGTGAACATTTAAATCTGCGAGTTTAAATTGCGGCAGTCCGCTTTGCTTCACACCCAGAATATCTCCACCGCCGCGCAGCTTCAGGTCTTTTTCCGCAATCAAAAACCCGTCTTCCGTCTCCCGCATCACGGATAGACGTTCCTTCGCGGTCTCGCCAAGCGGGCCGGAATAAAGCAGGAAGCAATAAGATTGATCACCGCCTCGACCAACGCGCCCGCGTAACTGATGAAGCTGCGACAGGCCGAAACGCTCGGCATGCTCAATCACCATAATCGTTGCTTCGGGGACATTGACGCCGACTTCGATTACGGTTGTCGCAACCAGAACGTCAAGGTCTCCGGCAGCAAAGCGCTGCATAACTTCGTCTTTTTCCTGCGGCTTCATCCGCCCATGTACGAGGCCGACTTTGCCGAAGCGGTAGCGCAGAATGTCAAAGCGCTCTTCGGCAGCGGATAGGTCAAGCACCTCGGATTCTTCGACCAACGGGCAAACCCAATACACCCGTGCGCCTTCTTTGATCTTGCGCTCCAACCCGTCAATCATCCCGTCAATTTTCTCATTCGGGATTAACAGCGTTTCGACAGGTTTACGCCCGGGCGGCTTTTCGTCCAAACGGCTGACATCCATATCGCCATAGGCGGTAAGCGTCAGTGTGCGTGGAATGGGGGTCGCCGTCATTACCAGCACGTCTGTGCCTTTACCTTTGGAGGACAGGCTCAAACGTTGGTGCACACCGAAACGGTGCTGCTCGTCAATCACGGCAAGCCCCAGATCGGCAAACTCGATCGTATCCTGAAAAATGGCATGTGTGCCGATCACGACTTGAGCTGCGCCACTGCGGATTTGTTGCAGTAAAGTCTCACGCGTCTTGCCCTTATCGCGCCCCGTCAATGTCACATAGCGCACACCAAGCGCATCTAGCCACGGTTTCAGTGTTTCCGCATGCTGCCGCGCCAGAATTTCCGTTGGTGCCATCAGCGCGGCCTGTGCGCCCGTTTCAACCGCATTCAGCATCGCCAGTGCCGCAACTACCGTCTTCCCGCTGCCCACATCCCCTTGTAGCAACCGCATCATCCGTGCGGGCTCAATCATATCTTTGTAAATCTCTTCGAGTGCACGCGCCTGCGCACTCGTCAGTTCGAACGGCAGGTTTGCCTTAAACGGTTCGCGGAGTGACCCGTCGCCATCAAAGCCGCGCCCGTTGATGCGGCGTTGGCGGTTACGAACGAGTGCGAGTGTTAGCTGATTGGCGAGCAACTCGTCATAAGCCAACCGCTGTCGCAAAGGGTTTTCAGGCAGCAACTCTTGCTCGCTTTCGGGCGTATGAACACGCTCAAGCGCTTTGTGCCAATCGGTCCATTTGTTCTTGGTCTTGTAACTGTCATCCAGCCATTCGGGGAGCTTTTGAATAAAACCGAGAGCGCCTTGCATGGCTTTGCGCACCGTCTTGTTGGTTACGCCGGCCGTTAAAGGGTAAATTGGCTCAATCGTTTCCAGTGTCGCGCGCTCTTCCGGTTTTGCGATATCCGGATGCACCATCTGCGGATTGCCTTGGTAAAACTCGACTTTGCCGCTGACGATGACCTTTTCACGATCCGGCAGTTGTTTTTGTATCCATTCTTTCTTCGCGTGAAAAAAGGTCAGGGTTATAACGCCGCTATCATCCCGTGCACGAACACGATAGGGCAGGTTGCGGCGCGGGTTCGGAATATGCTCGATAACGGTCAGTTCCATGGTCGCGATACGACCCTCGGGCGCTTCGGAAACTGTCGGGGAAAAACGGCGGTCAATAAAATCAACGGGCAAGTGCCAGAGCAGATCAAGCACCTTTGGCCCGCCGATAAGTTTCTCGAACAGCTTGGCGTTGCGCGGCCCCACACCAGGTAGCGAGGTCAGTGCGCGAAACAAAGCGTCAAGATCAAATGGACGGCTCATGATCCAGATTTTTTTATGCGGTTGTTCATTTTCAAGGCAAAGACACAAAGCCCGATCAAGGCAAGCCCGGAGATCATCAACGCAATCGGCCACCCTAACGTATCGGCAAAATATGTCGCGGAGTAATAGCCAATGAAGGAAAGTAACGCCATGATCGATGACAGTAGCAACGCGCGGCTTTTAATCCGTGTACTCAACATCAGGAACGCGGTCGGCAGGATAGGGAAGAGTATATCCATCGGTGATTCATAGAGCAGTGCCATACTGGCTGAAAAAATGATGCCGGAGCCAAAGAAGTACCACAGCCCCACCAGACGGCTCGCCGTGTTATGGCGCAGCCATTCAGCTGTCAAAATCATTGAAATCCCTGTGAAGATAGAGATATAGGCAAAATAATCATCGTCGGGAAAGCTCCAACTATAATTGTAATGCTTCATGTAGAGGCTGATGAATACGGCCGTTGAAAATACGATCAATGAACGGCTGTTATAGATATATCCGATGAACACAGGCGCGAGAAATGCACTGATAATCAAACCTTCTAAATCCGTGTTGCCGAAAACATAATAGACAGCAGATGTAATCATAACGCCCGCAGCGAGAAACGGCAGAAACGAAATCGCGGCATGTGACGAGCGGCGAACCAGAATGGCAATAATCAGCGCCGAAACCCCTGTAATACCCCACATTTCCGGTATGTTTATATGCAGGTATTCGTAATATGTGCCGATAAAGGCGAGCCCGAACGTAAGCCCGTAAAAAAGCAAGCTAGTGCGCTTGAATTGTAAAAAACCGGTGAGATAGATCAGGCAGCTCACAAAGAAGACAATGACGCTGCCGAGCAAAGCGTCGTCACCTGTCGTATATTCATTGAGGAAGACGAATAGCCCTGTGGGAATAAAAAGAGCGGAGACAATCCATAGCGGCAAGCTTGCCTTATGCATACTCTCGTCTTTTTGCAGGATCAGCCCGACAATATAGGCCAATATGCCCGAGCCGAGGCTGAGCGTTACACGGGAAAAACTGTTCAGATCGGACCAGATGATCGAACAATAAATAAGCAAGCCGGACAGGATCAAACTCCCGCCCAGATACCCCAGAATAGTAACAAGCAGGTTTGACTGAGAGGGAGGCTCCGAGGCCTTCGCAGCGGCTGTTGCCAGAGCTTTCTGAATAGCATCAGAAGAGAGCGCATGTTTGTGCGCCAGATCGACAATCTTATCGAGAGCCTTTTTCTGCTCTGCTGAGGGCTGATTACTCACCGTCTGCGTTCTTTCCTTGACCGTCTAAGACCCAGCCCAGAACCTGCATGTTGTAGTCTTCAAGACCTTTGATCTTGTAGGTGGAACCGTCTTTGTCCAATACCCAATGGTTGCGTCTGCCGGAGCGACTGGAGTAAATCTCGGTCAGGATATTCCCGCTTCGGTAATCCGCGCGTTGAAACGTATAGCCATCGGGTGCAATTTTTGCGGCGGTAAATCGTAGACTATCGGTTTTACTTATTGGCAACTCTATGGCTTGTCCTTCTTTTTCCGGCGACGGGTTACGGGCATCATCCGGCAAAACGAAATTCAACTGTTCGGCAATCATAGTCTCCGAATCGACATAAAAAATCTCGGTGCTGTTGGTGTTTATGCCGGGAAATTGTCCCCGATCGTTTTTGACGGGATAGATAAATCTTACCAATAACTCTTCGTTTGCGATGCTCACTTCGAAGTTTTGATTGTGGTAAGTATTGTTTGTGACAACAAAATCATATTGAGGTGCAGGCCCTTTTTCAGTAGAGATGTTTTTTGACACGTAGAAAAAACATGCGAAAAGGACGGGAAGTGCCAAAGCTACGACAAGCGCTGCATTTTCCTTTATAAAAGACTTCATAGGTTTCATCCTGACTATAAAAAGAAATAATGACTATGAGTTTAGAAGAGCTGGAAAATACGCGCAAGCGCTTGATTTTTAGATCGGAGCATCGCGGAACAAAGGAAATGGACCTTTTATTGGGTTCATTCGCCAAGAAACATGTGCCTGACTTCACCGCAGAAGAGCTTGAGCAATATGACGAGTTGCTGAAAGAAAACGATCCAAATCTGTATAACTGGATCACGGGCAAAGAAGAAGCACCGGCCAATGTTCAAAGCGACGTCTTTGAACGCCTCAAAAATCACAAATTTGCTTAAGCTTTTTTGAAAACAGCGATGTAGGTGTAGCCCTTATACAGGGTTTTGACGCTGAGTGAGCCTTTGCCGCTTTTTTCCAACGCTTGTAAATGCTCCATCACTTCGGGCTTGTGGAAGACATGGAAGAGTTTCAGCCACCAGAAGATAAAACTGCGGAACCATGCGGGCTGTTCCTCCATGCCGCCGAAATCAACGATATGCATCTCCCCACCGCTCGGCAGAAGTTCAAGCGCATGATCGATGGACTCTTTCCATGGCGGAATGATCGAAAGCGCATATGAAAACACCAGCTTATCAAGCGGCTGTTCTAATCCGAACAATGCCTTTGGGTCAAAGTTTTGAGAGAAGGATTGCTTGAGCGGAATACTGATATCCGTCTTTTCAACCGATTTTTGCGCGGTTTTCAGCATCTCATCCGATGCATCTAACCCGTAAAACTGCGCATTCGGGTAGCGCTTTGCCATTTTGATCAGGTTGCGCGCTGTCCCGCATCCGACTTCGCAGATATGCTCACCGTCTTTCGCATCAAGTTGCGCGATCAGCTTGTCACGGCCAAGCAGGTAGTATTTACGGCTCGCGTCGTAAATATGACGCGTCCAACGATACATCGCATCCATGTTGCTTTTGATTTGTGCGTCCGATGTCATATCTGACGCCATCGCTTAAGCTTTCTTTGCGCGGGCGTTTTTGGCTTTCTGTGCGGCAACTTCACCGCCAAGCGTGTAGACGTGGAAGCCACCGTAAATAGAGGATCGGTCCTTTTTCACGGCTTCGGCAGAAGCGGATGGGTCATAATGGAACTTCGCGAGAAGATCTTTTTCCAAAGCGTCTTCGAGCGGTGATTCATCACCGGCAGTACGGAAGATCACGCGCGCGCCGGGTTGGGCTGTGCGTACGACTTCATTCCAAAGCTCGTTAAGCTGCTGCTCATTCATCCAGTCCTGAGCGTCAAGGAAGACATAGCAATCGAGGCTTTCAGGCGGCTGGGACTCAAGGAAGCCTGTGATTGAGGTGTGGTGCACTTCAACCTTATCAGCGTTGGCCTTGAGTGTTTCGTAATTCTTTTCGTCCAGATAACGCGGAATGGCTTTCTTGTATGCGCGGTCATAGCCACGGCCGAATGCTTGCCATGCGAAATAGTTATCTTCAATCGGGAAGTCTACGGCCAGACGGCGCAGACGCGCACGCAAGATGTCGGCCATGTCGTTTTCTTCACCGCCGCGTAATTCCACAAATTGTGATGGAGGAATGCCCAGACCATAAAGGGCAGGGGGCATGTTGCAAATGAAGCGGACAAATTTCTTATCGAAGATCGGACCGAGTGTACGATCAAAAATCTCGCCTTGTTCTTTCTGGTTTTTCGCAGTCAGGATTTCGCGCGGGTCTTCACCGTAAATTTTAGCGAGAATGTGTACAACGGAAATGAATCGGCCAAGCAAACCAAACTGATAGATGTTTTTTCTAAAGTAATTTATGCGGCGACCGCGGAACGGGCTCCACCCTTCCCAGTAATCTTTCGA
>CAZLTT010000071.1:0-10148 GCA_964562515.1 uncultured Micavibrio sp. | reverse complement strand
AAACTCCGTGCGACCATCCTCGACGGCAGCGATTGCAGGCTTTGCAAGTGTTTCCGCATCGACATACCATTGGTCGGTCAGGAACGGTTCGATGACCACGCCTGAACGGTCGCCATACGGTACGCTGTTCTTTATGCTTTCTTCCTCGACCAATAAGTCGAGTTCTTCGAGCTCCGCCAAAACCGCTTTCCGCGCTTCATATCGGTCCATCCCCCAATATTTTTCAGGGATCGTTTCGTGCTCAACCACTTTGGCGCGACTGTCCAGAACACTGATCATTGGCAGATCATGACGCTTACCGACATCAAAGTCGTTAAAGTCGTGCGCGGGCGTAATTTTTACCGCTCCGGACCCTTTTTCAGGATCGGAATATTCATCAGCGACGATTGGAATCAGACGGTTCGTAATCGGTAGCGCAACAGACTTGCCTACCATATCCGTATAGCGCTCATCGTCGGGGTGAACAGCAACGGCCGTATCGCCCAACATCGTTTCCGGACGTGTAGTCGCAACAGTAATGAATTCTTCTTCCGCGCCTTCGACAGGATAGCGGATATGCCACATGCTTCCCTTTTGCTCGCGCTGTTCGACCTCAAGGTCGGAAATAGAGGTGTGCAGCTTAGGGTCCCAGTTCACGAGACGCTTATCTTTATAGATCAAACCTTCGTTATACAGGCTGACGAAGACTTTCAGGACCGCTTTTGACAGACCTTCATCCATTGTGAAGCGCTCGCGCGCCCAATCAGGGGACGCACCAAGACGGCGAAGCTGATTTACAATTGTACCACCCGACTCGGCTTTCCATTCCCAAACACGCTCCAGAAACTTGTCACGACCCAGATCATGGCGGGATGTCCCCTCCTCATCCAGCATGCGCTCAACAACCATTTGCGTTGCGATACCTGCATGGTCCGTCCCTGGCTGCCACAGAGCATCGCGGCCTTTCATACGGGCATAGCGTGTCAAAACATCCTGAAGTCCCATAGTCAGAGCATGGCCCATATGCAAAGAGCCCGTCACGTTTGGCGGTGGCATCATGATTGTATAGGGAACGGCATCACTTTTCGGATCGCAGGAAAAAGCACCGGATGCTTCCCAACGGTCGTAAAGTTTCGCTTCAATAGCGTGGGGATCGAAAGTTTTATCGAGCATGAAATCTATCCTTTTAATCGTGCGCGATCATAAGGGATTTACTGGGTAAATCAAGGGTTTTGGGGATATTCGAAAGGGGTTTTAGTCGTCAAGAGCCCGCTTGGCTACACGCTCAAGCTCTTCTTGCACCAAACGCTCAATGATGTTCGGCAGATTACGATCCAACCAATCGCGCAAGAGCGGTCTCATCTCTGTGCGGACAATCTCTTCAAGCGTAATACCGCCATGCTCGACAGCAGTCTTTTTAGCCAACTCGGAGAATGCATCAAAGGCCGCATTTTCAGCCTGATCAGTAAGAAGCTCGCTATCGCTCTCAAAAGATGGACGCGGGTCCTGCATTTCGACTTCGATTTCCTCTCTTTCGATCGGCTCTGGCTCTGGCTCTGGTTCCGGTTCAGGCTCTGGTTCCGGTTCGTCATCGACGACAGGCTCTTCCACCTTTTCCGTCAACTCAATAGGAACCTCCTCCGGCTCCGGATCGTCTTCCGGCTCGGGGGCGGCCTCTTCTTCAGGGGCATCTTCATCGTCATCAGAAATGATCTGACGAATAGACGTCAGGATTTCTTCGATGGATGGTTCTTCTTCAGTGTTTTGATCGGACATGAAATTGCGTTGAATTGCAGACTTTTAACTTTACCAGTGTCTTATACATTGAGTGCATTGTCAAAGAGGGAGATTTGAGTTGCCCCCATCATATCCACAAATTGTACAGTTTTTTGGCTAAAATTGGAATGTTGCTTCCGGTTCGAAGCCACTTAGGTACGGTGTGGCCGCATCAAACAACGGAAATGACGAGACTGTGCCGTTTGCCGCTTTCTTGAACAAAGTGCCCGATCCTATTGGCTTTCCGGCTTGTTTAACCACACAAACAAGGCGCCCTTCGGGGGCTAATTGGTCGAGAATGGCTTGAGGAACATTTGCAACGGCTCCGTTAATGATAATCGAATCATATGGTGCGTGCTCTGCGTTGCCTTCCTGAAGAGGGCCAATGAAAGACGCGACATTGCATATATTCAGAGTTTCGCAAACTTCGCCAAATTTATCCAAGAACGGCTGCTCCGATTCCAAAATCACAACCGTAGAGACCAGTTCGGATAAAATTGCGGCGCTATAGCCTGTTCCACCACCAATATCTAAAACCACACTATCGGGTTTCAAATCCAACGCTTGTATAAGGCGCGCATGAACGGACGGCTCCATTATGTAACGCCCGTCGGCGACCTTTATATCTTCGTCATTAAACGCCGAGTTTCTTAGGGCTTCGGGGACAAACGATTCTCTAGGCGTCTTTTGAAAAGCGTCCAGAATACGCGGGTCAATCACACCGTTTGTGTGGATTTGACCGTCGACCATGTTTTTGCGAGCTTGTTCGAAATTCATCATACGCCGAGTTTTACGCCAAAGCGTTCCTTATTTCCAGTTGTTTTCGTAAGCATATATTGACTTATTACAGTGTTTTACACTACACATCATGGACGCAATCAATGAGGCGCGGTGGCAGAGTGGCTATGCAGCGGATTGCAAATCCGTGTACACCGGTTCGACTCCGGTCCGTGCCTCCATTTTTTAGCCCAACATATCCCTCCCATTTGGCTGTTTCATTGTGCGAATAAAGCATTGCTTTGTATCACACGGTTAAGTGCCTCGCGTTCTTTCTTTGACATTCCAAGCCTTATTTTCTATAACGTCTGAAATTTAAAAGGACGATATATATGTCATCAACTGCGTTTACATCCCCGAGATACCTCAGAGCTAGAGGTGAAACCGCCCTCCCCGAGAATCTTCCGGGCAAAGTAGAAAACTGGGCAGGGTTTGCAGAGAATAGCGACGATTTCGCTCTCGCCACTGCAGATGCAGGAAAAGGCGGACCGTTCGGCGCGCAACTATGGTTAGCGCGCACAGTAGACGGCAATACGGACTATCATCCGGTTTATGGCGGCGAAGAGGATTACAACGATTCCAATGCTGTGGTTTCCAAAGGTCAGGCGAGCGCCCATGCGGAAGCCGAAAACCTATCCCCCGAAAAACGTCAGGAAGTTAGAGACTTTCTAAGAGAACATGAAGGTGAAGGCTGGGAAGTTGTTCAGGTTTCCAGTGGCGAAAGCTGTCCCTCCTGCCGATCCAAGCAGATGCTGTTCGCGCAAGAGTTGATGGATGAGGGTTTGATCGAGGCCGGTCAGTTCCACGTTGTTTTTAAAGCCACCTATGAGCGCACGGGTATTGATGCAGGATTTAATGACGAGCCTTATGATACGGGCATTCGCGCCCTATTTAATTTAAAAGTGCTCGATCATCAAAACGGATTGTTCATCATGAACGACGCCTTTCAGGCATCCCCCGAAGCGACCGCTATGATCAGTGACGGCAAAATCGTCAGAACCCCTGTGCTTCTGGCTAAACAAGATTCTTTGCCTGAAGACTTAGCGGCCCGTATCCAAGAGCATACAGATAAAGGTGCGCCGTTTGCGGTTATCATCGGCAAAGACGGACAGATTCTGTCCGAAGCCACCGACCTGCGTACAAGCAGCGATGACGTAAATGCATATGAACAAACCGCAATTGTTCAGGCACTGCATAAAGCATGGGCCCACCAAAAGTTCGAGCTTGATATCTTCGAAGCATGGAAACTCGAAGGCGCTCGGGTTGTGACCAATATTCGTGATATCGGCCCACTCGCCTACAACGAGGCATTATGGAGTAGCCTTGCGGGCATCGAGGTGTTTGGTGGTAGCGATGAAGTCGATAAAAACGCACGTGAAATCGCATCATTAAGTAACCGTGATCTGTTTAAGCTTGTTGCTCTGGAATATAATGTGCCCGAAAGCCCTCTGCATGTTGTGCATACGGGCGATCCTGAGGAGCCAAACCGTGCACATGCCGCATGGCCGGCTATCGTTGCTCGTATGGCCGAAGAGACCGGCAAAGACGTGCATTATGACGGCGCACAGGCCGATCAAAGTTAATTGAGCTTAATTGCCATTTTCCTTAAGTTTTATAATTGACAAAAGTGGTCGGCTCACGCATAAACATGCCTCAAGTGTTCCCCGGTAGCTCAGTGGTAGAGCAGGTGACTGTTAATCACTTGGTCGCTGGTTCGAATCCGGCCCGGGGAGCCACCTTTCTTTAGCTTATCCTAAGCCAACTATTTCGTATTTACTTTCAGTGCGTATGTACTAAATAGTTAGTTACATAAGGAGTTGCTAAAATGGACGCTGGTTTAGACCCTTTTATGCTTTCGCGGTTACAATTTGCCGCCAATATCACGTTCCACATTCTTTTCCCTACGATAACTATCGCACTCGGCTGGATCTTACTTTACTTCAAGGTACGCTATCAGTTTTCAAAAGATGAATACTGGATGAGCGCCTATTTCTTCTGGACGAAGATTTTTGCCCTCTGCTTCGCTATGGGTGTTGTCAGCGGTATAACGATGTCTTTCCAGTTTGGTACTAATTGGCCCGGCTTTATGGAGACGGTTGGTAATATAGCGGGCCCCCTCCTCGCATACGAAGTTCTGACCGCATTCTTTCTTGAAGCTACATTCCTCGGTGTCATGTTGTTCGGCTTTCGCAGGGTGCCGACATGGCTACACAATCTCGCTACGTTTTTGGTCGCGTTCGGGACCACGATGTCCGCTTTCTGGATCCTTGTCTTGAATAGCTGGATGCAAACCCCGGTCGGGTTCGAAATGATTGACGGTCAGGCACATGCCACGGATTGGATGGAAATTATCTTTAACCCATCGATGCCTTATCGCCTGACGCATATGTTATTGGCCTCAGGTCTGACCGCAGCGTTTCTTGTTGCCGGCCTTTCCGCGTACCGTTTAATGCGCGGAGATAACAGTAATTGCGTTATGAAAGCCCTCAAAACCGGCGTCTATCTGGCGGCTTTTCTTATCCCTATTCAAATCTTCGTTGGGGACATGCACGGTCTAAACACGTTTGAGCACCAGCCTCAAAAAGTAGCAGCTATGGAAGCCAACTGGGAAACTGAAGGCAATGTCCCGTTGGTTCTTTTCGCCTTACCGAATGAGGAAGAGCGCAGAAACGACTTCGAAATAGCAATACCGAATCTTGCCAGTATCATCCTGACACATCATGCGGACGGCGAAGTGCCGGGGCTGAATGATTATGTCGGGGAACACCCGCCCGTCGCGCCCGTATTTTGGGGTTTCCGCATTATGGTTGGCGTTGGTGTATTGATGCTGCTGGTTTCTTGGGCTGCCGCTTTTACGCTCATACGGAAGAAATCTATCGGCCCTAAAATACAGCGCGTTTTATTTGCCATGACCCTTTCGGGTTGGGTGGCGACGGTTGCAGGCTGGTATGTTACCGAAATCGGCCGACAACCATATCTGGTTCATGGCGTGCTCAAAACATCTGATGCTGTTTCCCATGTCCCTGCTCCCATGGTTGGTTTGACATTAGCCGCATATCTCATTGTTTACGCTTTTCTGATGGTTGCCTTTATCGCGACCGTTTTGCACCTTGCCAAAAAAGCCGGACAAGGAGACAAGTATGACCCCGAAACAAACAGGGCATTAGGCATAGAGCGCCGCAGTGCTCTGACCGCAGCCGAGCAAGGAGAGGCTTAGAATGCAGGAAATCTTTGAAAGCGGCGTTTGGCTTCCCTACACATTTGCGTTCCTCATGGGGCTATCGATGATCATTTATGCCGTTCTCGACGGTTATGATCTGGGGGTTGGTATCTTGAGCAAGATCGCCTCAGACGACGAAAAAGATAAAATGATTGCGTCGATCGGTCCGTTTTGGGACGCCAATGAAACATGGCTCGTCCTTGGGGTTGGCCTATTACTGACCGCCTTCCCTGCCGCGCACGGGATGATTTTAACCAATCTCTATTTACCCGTAGCAGTTATGCTTATCGGTCTTATTTTTCGCGGTGTCGCATTTGATTTCCGTGCGAAAGCAAAATTCAAAGATAAAGGTAAATGGAACAACGCCTTCTTCGCGGGGTCAGCTGTAACAGCCATTGCGCAAGGCTATATGCTTGGCGATTACGTGTTGGGTTTTGAAGACAGTTGGAATGCTGTGCTGTTCTCCCTCCTCATCGGTTTTTGCGTTGCTGCCGGCTACTGCCTTATCGGGGGATGCTGGCTGATTATGAAATGCGAGGGCGAGTTGCAGAAGAAGGCCGTTAAATGGGCCCGATTGAGCCTGTACTCAACCGTTGTCGGTATTATTCTGATTTCTCTGACAACGCCACTCGTTAGCCCACGCATTTTTGAAAAATGGTTCAGCATTCCTGAAATATTTATGTTAGCGCCTATCCCTGCCGTCACTGGTGTGCTTGTTTTCGCCGTCTGGTTTACCTTGCGTAAATTACCAACGCCGAACGATAACTTTTCGTGGCTACCATTTTCGATGACGATCGGAATTTTTGTACTCTGCTTTTACGGACTTGCGTACAGCTTCTTCCCGTATATCGTTCCGGAAAAACTTACGATTGTAGAAGCTGCGAGCTCGCCGGAGTCGCTGATGATTATCCTTGTGGGCGCACTTATCGTGCTACCTGTGCTTATCGGGTATACGGCTTTAACCTATTGGATTTTCCACGGTAAGGCTCAGGAACTTCGTTACGACTAGGTACTGTGTCTCAGCGTCAACTTGCTTTCATCTAGCACAACATCGGAATGCCCATGGCTGACATTACGTCACAATGGACTTTTTCCTGCTCGGAACGCTGATCGCTCATATCAATTTCCGGTGGCAACAGGAGCTTTCGTTGCTCCGAACTCAGCTTAACCGTCCATTGCTTGCCATCATGGATAAAATCGCTTTCCCATGTGTAGCTGCGCGGACCGGTAAACATATTCATAAAATTGCCGTACACATCGGCGCGTGCCTGATTGCTCTGGTCCTTGTATACCGTGCGCGTCGATACGGTAAGCCCGTAAGAGCAATGCGCCTTGCTGTTTCTCACATCGCATTCTTTAATATCGATATCCTTAACGGCGTGAAAAATATTCGGCATCATTGGGGTGCTGCTCCATGTCTTAAAGCCATGCGTCGTATGCGATAATCTGGCCTTTATACCGCCGAATTCCTTTTCCTCCTCCGGGCGCTGATCCCATATATGCTTAACAAGCGCGAGATGGATGTGCTTTCCTTCGATAGCATCTTTTGGATCTTCGCGCTTCTTCCGGCTTTCCAGCCCTGCTGCGCTCATCTTATCTAAAGATTTTTGATACGACTCCTCCATCTTGCGATGAAACTCAGCTGTTTTCTTCTTCTTTTCCCAATACTCTTTGGCTTTTTGTTCTTCTATTTTTTTGCGCTCCGCCTTTGCGGCTTGCGCCTCAGCATATTGCTCAGCCCGAACCACTTCGACATCATCCTTAACTGCCTGAACGTAAGTTTCTACCTGTGCGCAATCAGGATCGGCATACGATGCAGGCACTCTTCTGCCCATAAACGGTCCCTGATCCTGGCGTGCAGGATAAATCAGCCCTAAAGCTTTTTGATATGTCGCGGTGGCACGCTTGCAGTCCATACCGGAGATACGGCTATAAGCTGCCATTTCATCCGTGCCATAACGTCCGCCGAGATATCCGACAAGGCATGTCTTAAAATGTGAAAATTTATCGGGTGTTTCTTCATACCCCAAACATGATGACCAAGCAGAAGGCCGCCCGCGAATAAGCTCTACGACTTTGGATACTGTTTCACAGTCCGGGCGCGGTATAGATTCATCATCCAATGTCTTTGAGTTCACGCGTCGCCCCCGCTGCGGGTCTATAGCTTCAATTTGCCGTTTAACAACCTGCATCTGTAAGTGAGAGCACTCCTTGTTCGGCTCGAACATTGGCTTGGTTCTGGCCTCGTACCACGTCTCATCACTTTCCAGGCAGGCCTTGATCGCCGCAGGATCGCTCATATCCAGATCGTTGCATGCCTCGGGGCCTTGAGCGAATGCGGAAACCGTCGGGAACAGCAACAACGTGAGAGCAAAGATAAAGTAGCGCATAATTATGACCCTTTTTGATGGCAGCGATAAACGACCACTAGCATAAAACGATGGGCGAGCATAGTTGAGCTAGTGTAACGGAAAATAAAAAGTCCCCTTCATTTCACAAAGCTAATGCGGTAAGTACAAACAGCCCCATAAAAAAACAGGAAGGACACCCCCTTGGAAATTTCACTCGCCGTTGCCGTTTGCCTTATCTTCGCGGCCATTATTTCGTACGAATTTAAAGTATCGAGTGCAATTTTGGAGGTTTTATGCGGTGTGGCCCTCGGCTTACTCATCACCGACTTGGCACATGTAGATTGGCTCAGTTATCTCGCCGGAATTGGTGTTTTGGCGTTGATGTTTGTTGCAGGGTTTGAACTGCGGCTCAGCCAATTAAAACAAACATGGGCACCAAGCCTAACAATCGGCCTTTCCTCATTCGCGCTGCCTTTTATGGGAACATTTGCGGCGTTTTATTTCTGGGTCGGTATGGAATGGTTACCCGCAACGCTCATGAGTGTGGGTCTTTCAACCACTTCATTGGCGCTCGTTTACCACCTGATGAAAGAACATAAAGTATTGGAAACAAATGACGGGCAGGTGTTGTTCGGCGCTGCATCTATCGTCGATATCATCAGCATGGTTCTACTCGCCGTTGTTTTGGGGGAGATGGGTTTTGGCACATTGGTCTTCGCCGCCATTTTCGCAGTGTGTCTGTTCGTTATCCCTCGTTCGACCAACTGGATATTCAAACGATACGCAAACAATGTCTCGGAGCCCGAGATACGCTTTCTAATGGTCATCATTGTAGGGATGAGTTTCATGGCGGAATCTATTGCACATGTTCACCCTGCCCTCATTGCGTTTACGTTGGGCGTCTTTATGTCCCGCTTTATTGAACGTAATAAAGCCGTGAAGAACAAGATGATGGCTTTGGTCTTTAGCTTTTTCGCGCCAATCTTTTTCCTGCAATCAGGGGCAAAAATTGATTTACGTGATCTGGATATGAATTATCTGACGATTTTTGCGGTTGTGTTCATACTGGCCACCGCCCTGAAATTTCTTGGTACTTACATTCCAGCCAGAGTGTTCGTTAAAGATTTCGCGGCCTATAGCGGTAAGATTTTTAATTTCCGCCTCAGCTTCGGTATCATCACCGCCAATGTCGGTTTAGAGCGTGGTTTAATCGAACCGGGCATGTATGCCGTTATCATGTTGGTCATAATATCAAGTGCCGCCATACCGAGTTTACTGCTCCGCAATCCTAACTTTCGACCAACAGATGTTGAGACGATCGACATCGATGCAGAATCGAACAAAGAATAGACAGTATTTAAAAGTAAAAGTCATTTTTTCTAACAACAATACAAATATAACAGTATTAAAAAAACACTGAATACAGTTTTATTCATTAAAATAGTAATTAAAGCATATCTTTTGCTTAATTTATTTTTAGAAATTCACCTTTTTTGCGATTTTTACTATATTTACTATTAAAAAAGTAAGATAGTTTCGGTTTTGATAAAATTTTAGACAAATTTCGTCTTTTTTTCTTGCAATCGTTTCGAAAATGCGTATATTAATAATTACACACCCTCTATTACCGCCGTTTGTCCGGACGATCCATTAAAAAGGTCTCCGGACCTTTTTTTGCCTTAATAAAACCACCACCCAGAACAGTACAGTTAAGTAAAGACATATCGTTTTTACTATAAAGACACACCATTTACTTCACTTATTTAATATAGTTACAGTATAAATACATGAATAAATTATTACGATTACTTTATTCGCTGTTTAAATTTGAGATAGTTTCGGTTTTGATAAAAATTTAGATAAATTGCGTATTTTTTTCTTGCAATCGTTCTGAAAATGCGTATATTAATAATTACACACCCTCTATTACCGCCGTTTGTCCGGAAGCTTCAAAAAGTCTCCGGACTTTTTTTTGGCTTATTCTCGGCTTGCGGTCACATGAGAACCCCCTGCTCCAGCACAGATAAAACGCACGTCCAACTTAC
>CAZLTT010000070.1:0-10358 GCA_964562515.1 uncultured Micavibrio sp. | reverse complement strand
ATCATTCAAAACCCCAAAACATGGGAAGCATCCGGCCATGTTGGCGGTTTCTCTGACCCGATGGTCGATTGTAAGGAGACCAAGAAACGTTACCGTCAGGACCATTTAATTGTACTGACATCCGACAAGGCCGATCGTTGGCCCGCCTTCCATGAAGAGGCCGAAGATGACGAGATTGAAAAGAAGCTTAAAAAGCTCGGCATGCCGTCCGATCTGTCACTGTTTGAAAAGATCAATCTGACCAAGCTTGCTGTTGAAGATTACGAGAAGGTCGTTGGTCCGGATGTTAAAGAGCCGGGCACATTGACCGAACCCAAAGAATTCAACCTGATGTTCCATACCTATGTCGGTGCAACCGCGAGTGAGGACAACAAGGCATATTTACGTCCCGAAACCGCGCAAGGTATCTTCCTGAACTTCAAAAACGTTCTGGATTCATCGCGCGTGCGTGTGCCTTTCGGTATCGCGCAAATCGGTAAAGCTTACCGTAACGAGGTAACACCGCGGAACTTCATCTTCCGCTCCCGCGAGTTCGAACAGATGGAAATGGAATGGTTCTGTGCACCTGATGAGGCCAAGCAATGGCAGGAATTCTGGTTCGATGAACGCGTGAAATTCTGGAAAGCTGTTGGCTTGACCGAAGAGAACATGATGATGCGTAAGCATGACGCCGATGAGTTGGCGCATTACGCCAAGGAAGGTCTCGGTACATCCGATATCGAATATAAATTCCCGTTCACCGATCCGGGTTACGGGGAGCTTGAAGGGATCGCCCACCGCTGCGACTTTGATTTGAAACAGCATCAGGAACATTCAGGCACGAAACTGGAATATATGGATCCGACCGATCCGAAAAACCGTTTCATCCCGCATGTGATCGAACCTGCCGCTGGTTTGACCCGTGGTGTATTGGCGTTGATCTGCGAAGCCTACACGGTTGATGAAAGCCGCCCGAGCGGGGTTTACCTGAATTTCACACCTGCCATGGCGCCGAAGAAAGCTGCGATCCTGCCGCTAACCGCAAAGGATGAGCATGTGCCGCTCGCGCAAAAACTGTATCTGGAATTGCGTGAGGAGTTCCCAGTCGACCTCGATATCAAACAGAATATCGGTAAGCGTTACGCCCGTCAGGACGAGATCGGTACGCCGTATTGCTTCACCATCGACAATGACACGGTCGCCGATGGCACAATCACGGTGCGTGAGCGCAACACGATGTCTCAGGAACGTATCTCCATGGACAAGGCGTTGGATTACTTACGTGAGAAAATGAAGCTGTCTGGCGATGAAGCCAGAAAGAAGGCGGCTTAAGCTTAAAGCCCGTAACGACCCCAGACAGATTTGGCTTCGATCGTGTCGATGGCATCTTCGGCGAGCGACGATGTGCCAAGCTTCGCATCTGCACCGATCAATGACGGGATCAGCTTCTTATCAGGTCCGAACTCGACGATTTTGATATCTTCGCCGAATTTGTCCTTGGCAAAGCTGCGTGCCTCTCCCAAGCCGTCGATCAAGCCTTTTTCAACGGCTTCGGGCGCAAGCCAGAATTGCCCTTCGAATAGCTCGCTGTCTTTACCCGTCAGCTTGTCCCCCCGACGCTCCTTCACCCAATCGATGAAGATTGTATGCATGTCGGATTGAAGGGCCTTGAGGCGCTTAACATCGCCCGGCTTTTCTTCCATAAACGGGTCTAGGAAGCTTTTTTGCTTACCGGAGGAATGCACGCGGCGCTCCACGCCATATTTGCTCATCAATTCGTGAAAGCCGAAACTCGCGGAGATAACGCCGATCGAACCGACAATAGATGCGCGCGTTGCGTAAATTTCATTCGCGGCGCAGGCAAGCCAGTATCCACCACTTGCTGCAACATCCTCGACAAACGCATAAACGGGTACGCCCTTTTCCTCGGCAAGCTTTCGAATTTGATCGCCGATCAATGCGCATTGCGCTGGTGCGCCGCCGGGGCAGTTAATCACAAGCAACACGGCTTTCAGGTCAAATTCACCAAACGCATCCGTGATAATCTTTTCGAAACTCTTGTGATTGATGGTTGCACGGCGGGAACCGGAATCGGTCAATACACCGGAAAGGCGGATAACGGCCACACGCGGCTTGGGTTTGAAGATACCGCCGATGACGGGAATATGACCCAGAACATCACAGCTTTTGCATACAGCTTTTTTAATCGACATAAGGCCTGCATCTAACCAAGTGGCTGCATGTCACGCAAGACCTTTTGTGTGGCCTCCGTATATTCACCGTCTTCTTCGTGCAGGATGAGACCGTTATGCAGATGCGCCGGACTCTTGCGGTGCTTGCGGGCGCGCACGATAACACGCTTCGCATCATGCTTGGTTTTCGGCCAAAGGGGAATAATCTCCACCGCCCCGAAGCGCTTGCCCATAATGCGGATAATGTCGTCGATATTCTCGGCACGGTTGATAATCGTCAGGCTGCCTTGGCCGCGTATGCTCCGAAATGCACAATCAATCCAGTCCTTCAAATCCATGTCGTCTTCGCCAAGTCCTATGGCAATCTGCTTTTCCGGCACGGGCGATTTAATATGCCCTCCGGCCTCCAGATAGGGCGGGTTGCAAATAACATGGTCAAAACTCTGATCTTCGAAGTCGCGGATATCGATGCAGCGAAATTCGGCGCGTTCATCCATCATATTCTTTTCGGCGTTACGCTCGGCCAGATCAATCGCTTCGGGCAGAATATCAATACCGACAAGGGTGGTGTCCTTCACGCGTCTTAATACACAAAAGGAAGCGCTGCCCAGACCGCAGCCAATATCAAGAATGCTTTCCCCGTGCTCGGCGGGGCAGGCCGCCGCGAGTAAAACCGCGTCAATCGACGTTCGAAAGCCGTTTGCGGGCTGTTCGAGGCGCAGGCGTTTATCAAGGACTGTAATGACATCGCTCATAACAGGCGCTGTTTAAGGGATTTTGGCTTGTGAAACAACCGTGAAAATTAAATTCGTGAATCGCGGTTATCGGAAGTCGGCAAAGGAACATCCAGATCGGCGAGCAGCATGATCTCGATAGGCGCTCTGACCAATGAATTATAAGCCGCAATCTGGCCATAGCTTGAACGGCTGTTATCCAATGGCTGGCCGTAAATATTATTCAGCTGCTTATGACCGTTACGGAAGACGCTGCTTGTAATGAAGTTATTACGGGCAATCTGGGCTTCGGCCATGTGGTCAAAACCGGAATTATCAACACCATAGGCAAGCAGTGCTTCGCTGGCGATCTGGTTAGCGGCGGTTTTGCTCACGGGTTCGTTTTCAAATTGTGGGTCGATGACGCTTTCGCCCTTTATCTGGAATTTCTTGTCAAAGAACGCGTAAATCTCGTCCATTGAACGTTGGCGTCCTGTCGCGCGGTCATAAAACACGTTCTTGTTGGCTTTGGCTGCTGCGGGGAAAAGCACGGCGCCGCTCTGCAACGGGTTTTCATCTTTTGCATTCAGGAACGCTGATGCTCCGCCTGCACCCAAAAAATGCGCGAGATAGAGTTCCGTAGATCCGACTTCGCCGCCCCAATGATCATTGAGGAAACGCTCATTCTCACCGGCAAATTCCGCGGCAAGGTTAGAGGCAATCTCGGGATCTTTGCGCAGGTCCAGAATTTCGCGGCGCGACATACCGTCGGTTTCGATACCGTATTTGTCGCCGTATTTATCGACCATACGCATCCACGTACTTTCGATAAATTGATACAGGCCCGTCGCGCTTGATGTGCGGGCCTTGGCATGTGGGTCAAAACTGCTCTCTGCGTTGGCTTGTTGCATCAAATAGGCAAAATCGACCCCTGTTTTCGTGCTCGCTTGCTTGATTGCGTTGATCACGCCCTTTGGCGCTTTATTGCCGAAAATCGCTAAAACATTGTTATCTATGGTGTTTCCCAGTCCTTGCATTGCGTCTATGATCTCTTTCAGGTTTGCCTTATATTTATTCTGTAGAAGAATTTGCAACCCCCATGCCAGTTTAAAAGAGGTCCTATATGAGTGATTACCAACCCCCCGTCGATGATATGCAAACGTTGCTTCATGATGTTCTGGGCTTTGAACATGAGGATTTGGACCGCGAGACAACGGAAGCGATTTTAGGGGAGGCCGCGAAACTGGCGAGCGGAGTACTAGCACCGATCAATCACAGCGGCGATGCGAATGGCGCGAAGCTGGATGGTCATGCCGTAACAACTGCGCCGGGCTGGAAAGATGCTTATAACGAATATCGCGATGGCGGATGGAATGCGGTCGTATTCCCCGAAGAATATGGCGGGCAGGGGCTGCCATGGGCTTTGGCCTTTCCGATACAGGAAATGTGGCAAGGGGCGAACCTGTCCTTCGGCCTGTGCCCGTTGCTTAACCAAGGTGCGATTGAGGCTATCCTCGCGCATGGATCGGACGAACAAAAACAACAATATCTTCCCAAACTGATCAGCGGCGAATGGACGGGCACGATGAACCTGACCGAACCGCATGCGGGTTCTGATCTAGGTCTGCTGCGCACCAAGGCCGATAAGCAGGATGATGGAACATATAAAATTTCAGGGCAGAAAATCTGGATTACCTACGGCGAGCATGATCTGGCAGAGAACATCATTCACCTCGTTATTGCCCGCACCCCTGAAGCCGGCGATGACGTCAAAGGTATTTCGCTGTTCATTGTTCCCAAATTCATGGACGACGGTAGTCGCAACGACGTGAAATGCGTCGGGTTGGATCACAAGCTCGGCATTCATGCTTCCCCGACATGCGTGATGCAATATGGCGATGACGGCGGGGCTGTCGGCTATCTGGTCGGTAAGGAAGGCGAAGGCCTGAAATACATGTTTACCATGATGAACAATGCGCGCCTGTCTGTCGGTTTGCAGGGCGTGGCATTGGCGGAACGTTCATATCAGCATGCTCTGGCTTACGCGCAAGAACGTGTGCAGGGCAAGTCTCTGACCACAGGGGAGCGCATTACGATCGATCAGCATGCAGACGTGAAGCGAATGCTGCTGTCTATGAAATCCCAAATCGAAGCGGGCCGTGCGCTGACATATGATGCGGCCATCGCTTTGGATAAGGCCCATGAGGGGGATCAGGCCGCTCAGGCCAAGGTGGATATTCTCACCCCACTTGTTAAGGCGTGGTGTACCGACATGGCCGTCGAGGTTACGTCATTAGGCGTGCAGATTCATGGCGGTTGCGGTTTTGTTGAGGAAACAGGCGCGGCGCAATATTACCGCGATGCGCGTATCCTGCCGATCTATGAAGGTACGAACGGTATTCAGGCGCTCGACCTCGTGTTCAGGAAGACTTTGAGAGACGGCGGTCAGGCGGTGAAAGCCTATATCGCATCAATCAAGGAAGGGGCCAAACCGGTCTTTGATCCGTATTTCGCGGAACTGGACAGCGCGACCGATGCGCTGTTATCCGCGGCGGGTGATAAAAATCTGGATCTGGCACAGGCGATGGCCACACCGTATTTGAAGGGCTTTGCGATTATTGCGAGTGGCTGCTTGCTGAGCAAGGCGGCTGAAGCCACTCAGGATGCGCATGTCGCAGAAACAAAGAAAAAGCATGCGGCATTTTTCGAAGCGAATATTCTGCCGATGGCTATCGCCAACCTTACGGCGGCAAAGAACGGATCATCACTAATCGTTGATTAGAATGCCGGCGGAACGGGCATCGTTGTATTGGGGTTCTTGCACTTCGTATAGGCATATACGGAAAAGTTATTAATCGATTCCGACCGGATTGTTGGCCTCTGCAAATTCATAGCTTCTACGAAAGTGTTGGCAACACACGCACAATATTTTTCAGGATCTGTGCCGGGTTGGAATGTGTAGGACGCCTTCAGGCATTCCTGATAAACGGGTCCGGCCGCATTAATCGCATCAAAACATTCTTTTTCAATACGGATGCGGATATTGGATTGGGGCACTAATGGGCCGTTTTCCATCCGCTCGTCGAGCAGGGTCGCTGACATACAAGCACAGTTGAGGTACTTGCTCATGGCGTGATGGTTGTTGCATTTGGTGAAAAAGGCATCTGCTTCCTGAAGATATTCTTCGGGAATTTCCTCCTCATCATTGGCATAAGCCTGCGGAGCCGCTATCACAGCCAAACAGAGCACGAGCATAAGTAAATTAAAGAATGAAAGCCTCATTCTTTAATTATACCATTGCTTTAGGGGATATCGAAAGTGTTTTAGCGTTGGCCTTTAACGCGCTTGATCAGGCCTTCAAACATGCCTTCGGCGCTTTCGTCTTCGCTATTTTCATTATCAGCGCTCAGCTTACGCATTTTATCTTCAAGCTTTTGCTGTTCCATACGCTCACGACGTTCACGCGCACGGCGCTCACGCTCTTTAAGCTGCTCTGCAAGCTCTTCAGCCTGTTTTTGTGAGTATTGGCTGGTTAGCAATACCTGTGAAGCCTGCTTTTGCCATTGATCACGCTGGGAGATAAGGTCTTCAACTTGTGTTTCGGCAGCTTGGAGCTGGGTCTCAAGCATCTGGATGCGCATCTTCATGCGTTCCATCTCGATCAGGCCCGCGGCCTTTTCAAGTTCTTGCTCGACGGATGTTCCGCTTGTTGAACCGGCAGAGCTCTGTTCCAGACCAAAAGCACGTTCCAGTTCGGATACGTCGATGATGCGACGGCCGTTAGCGTCCAGTTCGTATGAAAGCTTACCGCTATTCATTGCGCGTTGAATCGTTGATTTGGATTTACCCGTTAATTCTGCAGCACGCTGCGCACCAACTTTGGCCATGTGTCACCTCTTCACAAATAGAATTTTTGAATGAAAAAGCGTTAGCATGTGTCGGCATGCAAAAGCAAGATTCTTATTCCATAAAAATCCACAGGCCGCTCGAAGAACATCCTCGAACGGCCTGTAAAAGAATAAAATTATCAGATTTAAGCTGCTTCTTTTTCTAAAATAAGATTCAGCATATATGTCAGGCGTTGCCATTGTGCGCCCGAGAACAGGTGTGCATAGACAAATGGCAGCCAACCTTTTTGACGCCATTCGATAAAGACTTTGTCGTCCAACTCTGTCAGTTTCTGTTCATCAATGATTTTGAAGCCTGAGAAATTAATGCGGCGGTTACCGGCAACATTGATTTGTGCCTCACGGTCAACCAGAAGTCCGCTTTCCGCGAGAGCTTTGCTGAACTCGACAGTCTGTTGTGCCGCGGCATGATAAGATTTGCAAAATTCCAGAGCATTGCTTGCGAGCTCGCTTGCATTGCCTTCCGGATCGAAGAAGCCTTGTTCGCTGCCTTCCTGAACCACGTTATCGTTCATGTCGACACAAAGTGTAAGCTGGTCCCCTTCCGGCAGTTCGGAAAAGATAAACGGGTAACGACGGATGTAAGCCGGGATATATGTATTGGCTTCCCATTTACCGTCCGCACCGAGAAACAGATTTTCGTTATCGCGCAGGCCCAGAATAGCAACCGGCGTTGCATTACCATCGGGAGAGAACGCAATTGGGTAGAAGTGGCAAATTTGCGGCATTTCGATCAGGTTAACCGGAACGGCATTTACGCCTTCGGTGAAGCCAAAGCCGAAATTTTGCTTAAGTCCGAGTTTAGCATGCTCCTTTGCGTCCAACGGTGTGGGCTTGGAGTAAAAAAGCGGCATGTTAGCAGGCGCTTGCTCGGCGGCTGCCGGCGCATCCTCTTTTGTCGTCTTTTTAGCGGTTTTCGTGTCCTTTTTGGCCATGAGTATATCCTTTAATTTCAAATCTTATAGCGACCTTAAACAAAGGCCATACGTAAGGGATTTTAAGCAGAATTGAGGTGTCTATGCAATGCTTTGGTTTTTTTGATAAATATCAGAATAAAGTGAAATAATTACATTTTTCAGAATATAGCAAAAACCCTTAACAAGAGGTTAGTGCAAAGCTTTTTACTTTTGCGCTTGTCAAAGCCTTTGTTGCACGTGCACAATAGGCTCAATCTTGGTTAGACGTAAAAAGTAAGGGCGATAATATGCGCATTGCGATGATCGGTACAGGGTATGTCGGACTGGTTTCCGGAACCTGTTTTGCGGAATTTGGTATTGATGTCGTTTGCCTCGACAAAGACGAGGAAAAGATCAAACGGCTACAGGATGGTGAAATTCCTATCTATGAACCGGGCTTGGAAGATCTTGTCGAAAAACAGGTCCGTGCGGGTAGACTGTCTTTTACAACAGATTTGAAAGAAGCGGTTCACGGTTCGAAAGCCGTGTTCATTGCTGTCGGTACGCCGTCACGGCGCGGTGACGGATATGCGGATATGACCTATGTCTATCAAGCCGTGAAAGAAGTTGCGAGCGTGATGGAGGATTACACCCTGATCGTCACCAAGTCGACTGTTCCGGTTGGTACAGCCAAAGAGATTGAGCAAATCGTCACTGACGAGTTAAAGGCTCTGGGTAAAGAAGACGTTGAATTCGACATATGCTCGAACCCTGAGTTTTTAAGAGAGGGTGCGGCGATTGATGACTTTATTCGTCCCGACCGCGTCGTTATTGGCACGAATAGTGAGCGCGCGGTTGAGATAATGCGCGACCTTTACCGCCCCCTATACATCAATGAAACGCCGATGGTGATCACCTCCCCTGAAACCGCTGAAACGATCAAGTATGCGGCTAACGCGTTTCTGGCGACCAAGATTACATTCATAAATGAGATTGCAAATCTGTGCGAGCAAACGGGCGCGAATGTTCAGCAAGTCGCGCGCGGTATCGGTCTGGACGGCCGTATCGGGTCGAAATTTTTGCATGCCGGCCCAGGCTATGGGGGATCATGTTTCCCGAAAGACACACTGGCTCTGACACAAATCGGACAGAAATTCAGTGCTCCTCAAAACATCGTCGAAACGGTCGTGTGGGTTAACACTGAACGCCAACGTTCCATGGCGCAGCGTGTTATTGATGCCTGTGACGGGGACGTTAAGGGTAAGCGGATTGCTATCCTCGGCCTGTCTTTCAAGCCAAACACAGATGATATGCGTGACTCTCCGTCCTTGCAGATCATTCCGTATCTTCAGGATGAGGGCGCCGAAATTGCAGCGTACGACCCTGTGGCAATGGACGAGGCGAAAAAGCATCTGGAAAATATCGAATGGTGCGAAAATTCTTATGATGCGGCGAAAAACGCAGATGCGCTTGTTATTATTACAGAATGGAATGAGTTCCGCGCGCTGTCGATTTCACGTCTGTCGGAGTTGATGAAAACAAAGTGCATGATTGATTTGCGCAACATCTATAATCCGGATGAATTGCGTGAACGCGGATTTTTGTACGTCTCCGTCGGTCGTCCGGCGGTGCGTCCGGAAGAAAGTCCTGAGCTGAAACAAGTCTCTTCAGCTTAGTGGTATGAGCGGGAATCTGACACATGTCGAGCATCTGGTATCGCGTGACCAACGTCGTACCAATAAAGGCCACAAAGGCGGCGTATTCTGGCTGACCGGTTTGTCAGCGTCCGGAAAATCAACCTTGGCGATGCGCACAGAAGAAGCATTGTTAAAAGCCGGGCTGCATGCCTATGTTCTTGACGGCGACAATGTGCGAAAAGCGTTGTGTTCCGATCTGGCTTTCTCGGAAGAGGACCGGAAAGAAAATATCCGCCGTGTCGCCGATGTGGCCGCATTGATGGCAGATGCGGGCTTGGTTGTGATCGCTGCTTTTATTTCCCCTTTTGCGGAAGATCGTAAGAAAGCACGCGAAAAATACCCCGAACAGTTTAGTGAAGTATATGTGAAAGCCGATTTGGCGACATGCGAGGAACGCGATCCAAAAGGCTTGTACAAAAAAGCTCGTGCGGGTGAGATTGATGATTTTACAGGCATAGACTCCCCTTACGAAGAGCCGCTCTCTCCTGATTTGACCATCGATACGCAAAGTGATGACGTGGACAGCTCTGTGCGGACCTTGGTTGAATTTATAAAAAATAAAGTAGCACTCTGATCATGTCCGAAGCATCAACCCGCGAAGCACGGGAACAAAAACTCCTGAATAATCCTGCGGCGCTATGCAATATGATGCGAAGGATAGCGCTGTCTGCGGGTGAGATCATTCTCGATTATTATGACCGCCTCGAGCTATTAAGTGTTGAAAGCAAGTCCAACGATACGCCTGTCACGCAGGCTGATCGAGAAGCCGAGCTTTTTATTAAGGACGAACTGAAGGCTCTTTGTCCTTCTGTCCCTATGATTGGCGAAGAAACCGTTTCTCTCGGGCAGGCTGATATCCTCAGTGAAGATGATGATTATTTTTGGTTGGTTGACCCGCTCGACGGTACGAAAAACTTTATTCAAGGCGGTGAAGAGTTCACCGTCAATATAGCGCTCATTAAAGATGGCGTTC
>CAZLTT010000069.1:5088-10428 GCA_964562515.1 uncultured Micavibrio sp. | reverse complement strand
GGGTCGGTCACGTCCGGCGGTGCAATCATCCGGTACGTATTGATCTTTCTCCCAGCACCTTTCTTCATTTATCACCGTGAAAAGTTGCGCGAGACGTCCCCTGATGCATATCCATTGCTCAAGTTCGGAACATTGACCATTCTTGGGCTTGCACCACTTATATTCCTATCTTCTATCGCTTTACACCGACTAAATTATTATGTCATGCCTCTATCTATTCTGCTCTGTGTCTATGTAGGAGCGATACTTTTTAAGAAACCACATCAGGGGCATGTGCTGGCCGCTTTAGCCTACGGAAGCTACTCTTTTCTTTGGTTCTTGACCTCTAGCCACGCATCATATTGCTATATTCCTTATGATAATATCATGCTGTTTTAAGCAGCATTGACCTAGACACTTTACTTGGTCCGCAATCCCCCCACAATTTAGGAGTGTGCGAAAGTAGAGTTTTTTCAAAGATGAATGAGGGAGCCTGTGGGACAGGTCAGTCAGTTTTGGTGCTGTTGATAAAATCGAAACGTCATATCAGTTAATTATGACTGACAGCGAGTGCTCAAGCTTGTCGGCCAAACTCTCAGAATACGGTCGCGATACGTGATTACTGTCGCGCATCACGATGTGCCCATTGTGATAGAGATAACATTGTGCCTCATCACAAAACTCATCGGATATATCAATGATATGTGTGCCGTCTATCGATGCCTCCTCGTCACTCGCTGACTGATCCAGTGCGATTTGGCGTGGCAAGGTGCATCTGTTGAGATCGAGTGTGCCCATAAGTAGCGCCCGAGTGACACATAGTCTCGGGTCGAAACTGCGGAACTGTGGATTGTCCACCAGAACCGCAATCTTCTTCGTGTGAGGTTGAAGTTGTTCGACCGTTTTAGCTGCGCCATCGCGCCACTCGTCAGGTGAGATATTGGTTGTACCCAGGTGCCTTAAATACCCAATTGAAGAATTGGCGAGTACCACGGCAAAAGGGTTAAGCGCCGCTATTTGAGTTATGGCCGAAGCCCTCCATTGACCGCATTCATGATACAGTCGCTTCAATTCGGGCGCTACAAAGTTCACCGAGACGGAGGGGCAAGCGGTTTTGGCGAATAGCTCAATTCTCCATCCCTTGTTTTTGCCGACTATATCGAGAGCATGCAGCCACTGAGATGCATGAGAATCACCAAACACAACCAAGACTGGTGATCCGGAAGCAACAGATCCGATGCTGCAAGACACAGCCGATTGCGCCTGCAGGTTCGCCGTACAGGCCTTGATCTGCGTTAGATCGGCCGCCATCTCGACTTTCTGCAACACTTCCGGGTCGAACCGATGCTTGAAACCTTCTGTAGTCATCACAAAAGCCGACAAAACCGTGACCGCCCCCACCCCGCCGCCTAATACCATGAAGAAACCTTTGCTGCGCGGCAGCAACACCGGTTGTTTGCCGCGAAACGGGCTTTCTACAAATCGCCAGGTAAAATAAGCAAGCAGACCGGAAAGTCCAATTAGCGCAAGCGTTGTGATAAAGGGTAACTCACCTACGGACAGCATTCGCGCGAATGAGAACACCGGTTGGTGCCATAAATACAGGCTGTAGCTGATCTGACCAATTCCGACAAAGGCGGGAAGAGATAGTAACACGGCCACAGCCGTTCCCCGGCCAAACAGCAAGACCAGCGCGGTGCCAAGTGTCGGAACAAGCAGAAGAGGGACAGGAGATCGCGTTGTATCATCGTACAGGAACATTGGGACGACAATCATCAGGATACCCAAAACAGAGAGCATCTCTTTATAACGGGTCAGCCAGCGCATGCTATTGTGGGACAGGGCGGCACAAACCGCACCTAACCCAAGTTCCCACATCCGCGTTGGAAACAAATAGAAGGCTGCTGAGGGAGAGTGCGGGGTTGCGACAATCGCCAACGCCAAGCTCAAGGTTGTGATCGACGCGCAAAACCACAGAATATTCAGCTTAAAATAATGTAAGATGATCAAGCATACGGGAAACACAAAGTAGAACTGTTCCTCGATCGATAAGCTCCAAGTGTGCAGCAACGGTTTCAGCTCGGCAGTTGTCGAGAAGTAATCAATGTCCAGCCAAAAATATACGTTTGAGATAAAAAAAGTAGCGGCGATGGAGCTCTCAGCCAGATATTTGTAATCGCTTGGCGGAAAAACAAAGAAACCCGCAAGCAAAGTGACCAGAACAACAAAGAAGAAAGCTGGTGCTAGTCTGCGCGCGCGTCGTTCATAAAAAGCTTGGAAGGTAAAATCGCCTGACTTGATCTCTTCGATAATAATGCGAGAAATTAAGAATCCGGAAATTACAAAAAATACATCTACCCCAACAAAACCCGTGCTTGGATAAATCCAACCAGCGTGAAAGCACAACACCGCAGATACAGCGATAGCCCGTAGACCATCAATCTCCGGTCTATATCCCGCATGTTGCTGGGAGCCTTGGGGTAAAGCTACGCTTAACTCTTGCGGTTTGAGATTGTTGAGTTTCGGTTGGGCCATGCTATTTGACCGCTCCCTCAAAACATATCATATACTATATTTATAATCTTTGGAAGCTCTCCGCGATGGCATGGGAAGCGCTTTAGCTGAGACTAGCAGGATGGTATTAAGAGCATCTCTTATGTTGTAGAGTGTTGCATCGCCTACCGGGTAAGCTGTCGTTTTGTAATAACACGTTAGTTTCATGCCAAATTATCCGTTTAGAGGGGTTATCGACCTTCTTTTCGTAGAGCTTGTAGTTTGTCCAGCATTTCTACGATCGACTGATCATGTGTTTCGGCAGAATATCGTTCTCTTATCCTTTGTCCGTTCTGAGACAATTTCTCATCTGACATACACATTGCATTGCGGATTTTTATCTCCCACTCGGTGTGGTCGAGTGTTTCAAGCGAGAAATCCTTGTCCATAACCGTTTCCGGTAGCCCACCTGTGGCATGAACAATCGCAATCCGGTTCGCCGCTTGTGCTTCGATGGATACCCGACCGAAAGGTTCCGGCCAAAGCGATGGGACAATCCAGGCTTTTGCAGAAGAAAACATTTCCTGACGGTCGTTTGACCAACCCATGAGCTTTAAATTAGGGGGATTATCTTCGATCTGTGGTGTATGGCCATAAATTTTGTATTCAATATCCGGCATCCGCTTGGCCATTTCGATAACGAAAGACAAGTTCTTGTCAGTACTTCTATTCACAAATCCAACGACATTGTCCGGAGCAGTGCGTGCGACATCGGGTTCAAGTTTGCACTGCTGCACAATGACGTGAAGCCTGTCTTCCTTACAGGAGAAACGCTGCTGTATCGCCGTGCTCATGTAGTGGCTGTTTGTGGCGACCAAGCTTGCATTTCTAATCACTCTTGCATCTATGCCGCGTCGGATAATCGTTTGTTTGATTAATGATTTTCTTGTATTATTGGTTACTCTTGGGGCGTGTGCACCGAAGTTTTCAAAAGCACGAATGATGATGGCGGTCGGCGTTGTACCAATCACGCGCGAGGCAAGCGCTGGCACTGTGTTGGAAGAGGCGATAATGGCATCAAACGGTCCTTGTGCAGACAGTACGGTTTTAGTCATGTTTTGCACATACGCGTTCCAGTGCATCAAGAGTTGAAGACCTGACCAACTGGGTGAGGGACGGCGAAGAATCTTGGCGCCCGCCAAATCGTCTTGCGCATCTGCACTGGGTCCAAGGAGCAAGATGCACAGTTCAGAAGTAGATGCCATCGTCTGAAATAATAAGTAGTTGCTAATCGTTCCTCCGGTCGACGATGGATGCCCGGGTTCAAGCAAAGATGAGGTTATGAACAAAATTTTTGGTCTCATCCTACTGCTCAGCTGCACCTTGTTGCACAAATCGAGGCTTGAAGATGCTCCACCTTTCCTCGGATGGGTTTATCCTACAGGTTATGTGACAGGCATGCCAAGAGCGGTTTAGAGAACAAGACCGGCAGGCATGATGCGCGCGGTTTGGCACAGATCGTGCGCACGGGCTGTTCGAGACCGCGCAGATCAAGAGCCATGAAGCTTGCGTCTGGCCGTCATCGCGGCCTCAGCCACTTCGCTTGCTTCATAAGCTGTTTGGTCTGTTCCGACGTCGATCCGTAGCACCAGGCCTTTTGCCCCGCGACTTGATGGCAGAGCTTCTCGATGAGCATCGCTTGAGCTTTGATCTCGGCTAAAAGCTGGATCGTGAACTCTTTGAGCTCTCCATTGAGATGCCGACCAAACACACTATCGCCTCTGGATAACACTCGCCACGGATCCTCAGGCGATGACCACTCGCCAATTCCCCCTCCATCTGGTACTGTCTCTGGCCGTGTAGGCTCTGCAATCACCTCTAACGGCAGAAATTTGGACTCATCTTCGCTGCCTGATCATTCAGCACGAACTTCGGGTCTTTCAACCAGTTGAAAATTTGATTGGTGTTGAGATCATAGCGCCGAGCCACCTGAGCGACCGAAAACCCGGGAACAATGATCTGCGCACAGATCATGCACTTCTTATCATTAAAGCATTTCGGCGTGAACCTGAATCGTGAGGGATTCCCTTGAGGCTTTAGATGTGATTCGTCCTTGTTGGGAGGATGGATCATGTCAGCACCTTTGCCATCGGTACTTAGGACGCGGTTTCAGAGATAATTGAAGAAGGGTTAAGCGGGCGCGCGGCGGCGTTGCGCCTGAAGTTGTCGCCTGCGACAGGCGCACGATGGGCGCGTCAGGTTCGGACCGTGGGGCATGCCGAACCCGCCCCCCAAGGGCCACCGTGCGGCAAGGGGAAGCTGGCCCCGCACCAAGCTTTCCTTGAAGAGTTGATCGCCCAAGACCCCGACATCACGCTCTTCGAGTTGCGCGATGCTCTGGCCGAGGCAGAGGGGGTACGAGTGCACCACTCTTCCATTGCCAACCTGCTGTCCCGCCTGGGATACACGTATAAAAAAAGTCGCTGGTTGCCACCGAGCGTCGTCGCGCCAAGGTAAGGCAACAGCGCGCTGACTGGTTCAGACATCGACTTCCTGCGATTGCGACCTTACCGGATCGTGTTGTCTTCATTCCCTCTCATCGCTGCAAGCAGCGACTGCCGGGCAGTGGGCGAAACCGCGGTGAAGGCCAATCTGACCCGCCTGCGTGGAAGGGCAAAACGGGGTGAACGCCTGACAATGGACGCGCCTTTCGGAAGTTGGGGCACGCAGACATTGATCGCAGGGCTGACACAAGATGCGTTGATCGCGCCGTGGGTCATCAAGGGCGCAATGGACGGCCCGGCTTTTGCTGCCTACATCCGCGAAATGCCGGTCCCCGAGGTCACCCCCGGCACCGTCGTCATTCTC
>CAZLTT010000069.1:0-5078 GCA_964562515.1 uncultured Micavibrio sp. | reverse complement strand
CGCATCGGAACAAGGAGGCAGCAAAGGCCCTACGCGATCACGGCTGCTGGTTCCTCTACCTGCCGCCAATACTCACCCGATCTGAACCCCATCGAGCAGGCCTTCTCCAAGCTGAAAGCACACCTGCGACGGATCGGTGCGCGAACCTTTACAGAGGTCTGCTATAACACGAAGCGCAAACACACGAACAACGGCATGCTGTCGCCCGTTGACTTCGAACAAAGACAGCTCAACCTGAAAAAGGCAGGTGTCTAGGAAACTAGGGGCACCTCAGTCTCAGCTTAATGTCGAAACGCTTTAACACCCGTACGGCAGAGCAGTCACACCCGGACGCTTACTGACCACCAGACCTTCGCCATAGAACATCGACCCGAGCGCAGGACTATTTCACCGGCCTGTTTGGTGGCGGGATGTTGTCGGAATGACCGTCAGATACTAAAGAATGCGCAAAATTCTGGTAACACCAGCATTCAATTCAAGCTTAGCTCAAATCTTCTATCTCGCGAAGCCAGGCCGACACGTGCGCTTCTTTAGAAAATACCTTCGTTACATCTGTAGCGGCGTTCCCCAGTCGATGCCTAAGATCGGCGTCACATATCAATTCATCCAATGCCTCTGAGAAGGCTTCAACCGCTTGGTCTTTTACGAGGATGCCATTCTCTCTATTAGCTATGAATTCCGAAGGCCCATACGGACAATTGAACGTTACGACGGGTGAACCGACAGCCATCGCCTCGATCAAGGTCAAGCCAAAACCCTCATAGCGAGACGTCTGTGCAACGATGCCTGCTTCGCCCATGATTTGTAACGGATTGTCGGACCAACCAAATATCTTGATATGATCAGGACATGCGCTGCCGCGCGCTTGCCGCATGAGTTTTTCTTTATCCGGGCCCGACCCATACAAATGCAAACGCCATGTCGGGTGTAGATGAGATATGCGTTCAAATGCGTCTATCAGCTTGTCGAACTGCTTTTCCTGGTTGAAGCGGCCAAGTGCGATGACCGTTTTGTTCCGCTTCATCCCACGATAACTGGCTGCGATGCTTTCGTCAGGCGCATAGTTGTAGGCATATCCGACAGGTCGACCAATGTTCTCCGAAAAAGAATTTGCGGCACCTTTGGATACACAAAGAAACCGTGTGTTGCGCAATACCCATCGTAGTGAAAAGCGTTGTGCGCAGGTGAGCAGGGAAAGCGTTGTCGGGGGGTAGGCGTGGTCTACGATGATCTGGCGCATGCGCAGCAACAATGCAACGACTCCGTACCGGGTGCCATGCCGAACAGAATGCGAAATCAGAATATCCAGGTCTAAAGCCTTTATCCTTCGCCTGAGTTCGATACTGCGCTGCACAAAACCCGTTCGCTGTGCACAATCAGGTTCTTCAAGCACAACAACATTAAAGTTTTGATGCGCCAATTCAGATGTGTCCGTACCAAGCCGAGTCAAAAATGTGACTTTGTGCCCTGCGTCCAAAAGATACCTTATCTGATCACGGACGATCCGAGGCGCACCACCGCCGGTAATCGCGCCGTAGTGCACACCAATATGCTTACGCCGGACCATCGGTTCCACTTCCGTCAAAACTCAAACTGTTTAACCCCTCCTCTGCTGGGCCGAAAAAAACGAGATGACCAGCATCCAGTTTGAGGATGACATCACATATTTCCAGCATTGCGGGGCGATGAGCTATAATGAAAACAGTTTTGCTTCCTCTAAGTTCCGAGATCGCCTTGCTCACAGCCGCCTCAGACTCAGCATCAAGGGCCGAGGTGATTTCGTCTAGAAAGAGCACATCCGGCTTGTGATATAGCGCCCGTGCAATCGAGAGCCTCTGGCGTTGCCCACCCGACAACTGGTTGCCGTCTTCGCCTACGACAGCGTCAAATCGTTCTGGAAATAGATCAATAAATTCTATTGCATGCGCCATTTTCGCTGCCGTGGCGATTGCCGCTTCGTCCTGTTCATTAGCAGACAATCCAAGGGCGATATTGGCCGCGATCGACTCGTCTGAAAAGAACGGGCGCTGGCTGACATAGCCGATCCCATTGTGCCATCTTCGCATGGTGCTCTGGTCCAGCGCGACCCCGTCAATAGTAATACGGCCGCGTTGTGGCGCGAGGATACCAAGAAGCAAGCTTAACAAGGTTGACTTGCCAGAGCCGCTTGGGCCCGTAATACCTACTATCTTTCCTGCCGGAAACCTTAGTTCATCGATCACCAGGGGCGGGGTGTCGTTACCGTAAGAAAATACAATGTCTTCCAAGTAAATTTCTTTTTGGCAGGAAATCCGGCTATGCGGGTCCATTCCAGACGAGGCTAATAGTTTAGAATTGGGGATCGGGCTATCACCAAGGCTATCACGGATTGTTCTGATCGCGGGTTTTGCATATCGCAACGTGCTAGCGGCTCGATAGCAGATATTGGCCGCTGGCATAATCCGATAACCTGCAAACAGAAAAAGCCCGAGACTCGGAATAACTTCGCTCAGATCCCCTCCCTTTCCCAGAAGACCAATCGTCAGAGCAATTATACCAGCAAAAGTAAGCGCCTGTACCGCATAGGTCGCCACCTGCAAGACAGTCTGATTTTTAGCCACGCTATGAGCAAATGTCTTCGACGCATCACGAAAGCGCGAGACATAAGTCTTTTCGCGCCCGAGTAAGCGTAGCTCCTGCGCACCAGACAAAGCCTCCTTGAGGCTGCGATAGCGTTCTGCATTTGCCGCAGCTCTGTCCTCACCACTCTTCACAATCGTTCGGCGCGTCGCCAAAATTATGATTGAGAAAAAGACGCCAAGAAATAAAACGATGATCAAAGTGTTAGAGAAATCAGCGATGAGCAGCATGCTGATCATTGCACACAGCAGAGCGCCATGCACAACCAACTCTATCAGAGGCCGAACGGCGCTATCGATAAACACGTCGGTTTCACCAAATACGCGGCTGGTCAAGACCGAACTGTGATCTCCGCCAGTGAGGGATTGTGGGGCATAAAATCCATTTCTAAAAAGCGTGTATGAAATGTTGTGTCGTTGCCAATGGATGAAAAAAATCACACGGGAAGCAATAAAACCGCGAATAGCGGCCACAGTTGTCAGAAAAATAATTGTCATTCCACCTACAAATATAATGAAATTACGCTCACTTCCAAAAGCGAAAATTGAGTAAACATAATGAAAATATGCGTTTTCATTCACTAATTCTGGATTAGAAATGAGCGAGAGAAAGGGAGTCACGGAAGCAACACCGGCCACGTCAATCAACGCACCAAAAAGCGCTGCAAACAATACGAGACGTAAGCCCTTTGGATCAAACCTGTAAATAATGCGAAAAACGCCCCGAATAGATCTCATATCACTATACCGGTCTGATTTTTTGATAACGATTGCAAAACCTTTCTAATCAGATACGCCAGTGATACGCAACGCATATGAAGAATTGGCATCACTCTACACCTTCCCGTTGTCGGCAATACTTTCGCGGCTTTTGAGCAACGAAGAGACAGTATCACGGGTATAAAGCCCAACGATACGGGTAGGATCATCTTTGCTTCCACCTCCATCTTTCAAGGCCTTCTGAGGTTCTGGGAAATTGAACGGCGCTTTGGTCAGGTCCAAGAAACGGAAATCTCCATCCTCTATGTCTCGATTATGAAAACCACTTCCCATGACGTGGGTAGTAAAAAGCGCATAATGTATGTTCGATCGCGAAAAATTTCCAAGTGCTTCGAAAATATTATCAAAAGACAAATGAAAAAAGCAGTCTCTGCAATGCCAGATGTCGCATTCAGGAAAGCTATCTTTTGTTATATCAAAAACAGACAGTTGAATGTTCAGGGCGGCGAAGTTTTCTCTGTTTTTTGAAATTAATGCGGGTACGATATCTGCGCCGTGGTAGTTGATCCAATCTTTTTGCAAGATATGGTGCACCCAGTTCATATCTCCGCAAGGCGCGTCAAAAAAACGAACCGGGCGCTTGAAAGCCTGGCTCTCGGTTTCCAGAAGCGCCGACAGTTCGCCAAGGTATAGCGCCGCCCGTTCTTTCGTTGAGCCTGCACCGGACACGCTTTCGCGGTTGGCAGATGATTTCCAATAATCCAAACGGTAAATCTCAGAGAACCGATCAGACAGGTTGCGCTTAGCATGAATTTGCATCAGCTTCCGCTTCTGTTTGCGGCCTTCGATCTTGCGTCTAATTGTATCGATTAGGCCTGTAAGCCCATTTGATTTCAATATCTCAAATACTGTTTGAGCTTTCTTGAATTCCATTTTTTTTCCTTGTGTGACAGTTCAGTCTTATCTGACTTGGCGCCGTGCCGAGAGAAGGGCGAGTTTCCAAGAACCTTCTTTGTGGTGGGGTGCTTCCTGATGACCAAGTTTGGTTTCGGCAGATTGTTTCAGGTAAAGTAAACGAGGGTACAAAGCGCCAACTGAAGGGGTTCTTCGGAAACAAGGACTGAGCAAAAGTCAAGCCAATAATTTTCTCCCGATTAGGCAGATGGACGATAGCTAACGTTGGCCTGTCCGTCTCATAATTGCAGAGTTTTTTCAAGCGTTTGCTCTTGAAGTCAGACCTAAGAATCGTAATCTCTCATCCGTAGCCGTATGCCGTAAAGCTTGACGCAGGCGCGAAGTTCCAAGGCATTAGGTTGTCGATTTGGCTCTTGGGACGAACATCACCCGCAATGAGGCCGGCATCACGTCGAGGCGTTCGTTCGCCTTTGGTCTTGAACACATGGCGACGCAATGGCTCACCGTCCTCGCCAAACTCGTTCTTATTAGATCACCCTAAACTGTCCTAAAATCCCTGATGTCAGACAAACCATCAATTCCGAATGCTATCTGACGATCGCTACATTCCATGCGTCGGCCCCCGGTCGATATCCCGATCCTTCTCCACCTCCTGGTCCTTCTCCTGGTCATGCGCGTCCTTGATCTCCAGCTTCTCGCGTGGCTTGTTCAGCACATCCTTCAGACGTTCGTTCACAGATGGCTTGCGCGTCTCGCGCCCGGTGTCCTCGCCAAGCTCCGGATCGCTGTGACCGTCCAGCTTGTGAACCGCCGCCTGACCATCGC
>CAZLTT010000068.1:1202-10492 GCA_964562515.1 uncultured Micavibrio sp. | reverse complement strand
TAATCAATCTCTTGATACATTTTGGGGATCCAGTCCTCACGTGGCCCGATCATACTAATCGTCGCACCAACATATATGAGGGAAATCAGAATCAAAGGCGCAGCCCGCCACAAAGGATGAGCAAGGGGCTTCCGAGGCTCGAGATCGTCCGACAACTGCCCAATCAGATCATCTATTTTGCTTTGCTTAGCCACGTTTACTCCAAAATTTCCTTTAACTTGTTCATTGTTCTGTGTGCGGACACTTTAACAGCGCTGACACTCATATCCATTTTATTGGCAACTTCTTTAGCGCTATATCCCTGTATTTTGATCATCTCGAACACTATGCGTTGCTTTTCGGGCAAGGTCTCAAGAGCTGACTCTATGTCCTTATATTCGCCCGCATACTCCGGATTCGTTACATGGGTCTTTAAAAAATCCGCGCTTTCCAAAGATGTTTGCTTGTTCTCACGTGCGTTGTAGTGCTTACGCAAAAAATCCGTACGGCGAAAGTTAATAATAGCCATTAACCACGGACGAAACGGTCTATCAGGGCTATATGTATTCAATGATCGGTGCACAGACAGCAATACTTCCTGTGTTATATCATCGGCCCATTCAGGGTTAGCCAGACTTTTAATGATGTAATTACGAATAAACGGCGCAATTTCACGAAGTAATTCATTATACGCCGCCTTATCCCCCGACTGCGCCAATATGGCGTTCTCTGTCCAAATTTCGCCTTGGGAAGGCTTATAATTTGAGTTTGAGGGCTTTTTCATGCTGATATCTTAGCTCCGAATGTCATTAAGGCAAGCAAAAGCAGCGTTCTCACAATAATTTTGGGATCATCGGAATCAGGGTCGTATACATATTGTCCTGCGGGTGGTGCCCGCTTGAATCAGACTTTAAGACGAAGCTCCTATCGAGCAACTGAAACCCCGGAATCATATTGTATGTCGTGCTGCTGCGCATATCCTTTAATGGTACGGCAACAATCTCGTTATCCTTCTGATCAAACTTAAAATGTTTCGCCCATTTTTTCGCGTCCTCAGGTTTTGGTGCTCCAAAACGCATGTCATAGAACAGGATCTGTACGAAAACCACATCCTCATTCGGAAACTCCATACCGTCGGTGTAGCGCGGAAAAAGCTCTTTGGCGGAAGACAGGCCCGTCTGTACGGCATTATTCTCAAATGAGCCGACGTTATGCGCCCCTGAAAATGCCTGACACGCCGGACAGTTCATACCTACGGGTTCGATCACAATAACTTTGCCCTTGTAATCGGACAGTTTGAATTGGCGGCCATTCTGATCAATTAAATCAATGTCAGGATATATTTGCCCCTTAACGGGCTTCCATGCATCGTCGGCTTGCGAGCATGCGGATACACACAACACAAACACAAGGCAAAGATGAAGAAGGTTTTTCATACGCGTCGGTATTCATTTTGAAAAAGTGGTCGGAGTGGCAGGATTTGAACCCGCGACCCACTGCTCCCAAAGCAGTTGCGCTACCAGGCTGCGCTACACTCCGCACTTTTTGAATCGGAACGGCGTTCCGAAGGGCATGTTTTACACAATGATTTTGAATTCGGCAAGCATTAAAACGCCTGTTTTTAAGGCTCTATACCTACATTTTTGAAATAGGTGTGCTCAACGACGTCGCCTTCCTTGATACCCATTTTATCAGCAGTACCGCCATTCAGCTCCAAAACAGCAAGTGATGGGTATTTTGAAGTGATGCTTGTCAGGTCCTGCGGTTTCGCGTTGTGATGGATATGATGAATGGTTCCGTCGGAATGAATGAAGAGCATATCAAGCGGTATGAGCGTGTTTTTCATCCAGAAGCTGCGCATAGCAACATCACCAAAGACAAACAGCATACCTGCATTATCTGCCATCTCGGTTCGATGCATCAAACCCTGACGCATTTGGTCAGCCGTCAGTGCAAGCTCTACATCATAGAAAAGCTTCTCACCGTCTTGTTTGCGGATTGAAATCTCGTCCGTAGCAAAAAACATGTCTTGTGTTTTCTTTGTATAGAAAACGCTCGATGCAGGCTTTTCTTCTTGAATTTGAGGTGGCGGTGCAACGTCCAGAGCGGGCGGGATAACCAGTGGCTCTTGCGCGTGTGCCGGCGCGGAGAACGCAAACATTACCGTAAAGACCGAGAGGGCTACAAAAACGATTCCTGCGATCAAAGGTTGCTTGCTCATAGCTCTTCACTTTCCTGCAAACGCTTCAGCTCGTCCATTGCCGATGCGGCGGTGATAATCCCTTGATATGACTGTGTCTGCCCATCAATGACAACCAGAGCACTGTGACCGCTGACCAGATGGCTGACAGCCTCCCAGATCGGCGTGTCGGAATTTACGATCTGAATTTTGCGGTCCATAAGCTCGCCAACCTCCAGAGGGTTAACCTTCTTCAAACGTTTGGCGATACCGGGGGCCGCGCGGACGGTCACATCAAGAATGATTCCGTCATTCATAGGTACAGAAACAGGCAGCAAATTTTTCATGACAATCGTATATGAGAACAAGCCAACGACTTTACCCTCTTCATTCACGACAGCGGCTTCATCCTGCTTTTTTTTCTTAAGCTCTTTGAGCGCTTTTTCGACTTCCATCTCCGGAGAGAGTGTAATTGCTTTTTCTACGACTGCTGCGTGACAGGGCATAGGTCAAACCTCTTGTTATTCAGACGGATGTATTGTGCTCAAAAAATCAAGAATATGCAATGCCGCGCCGTGTTCATACAAATTGTTATGCTCAGCATTTGCGATGACCTGAAAGCTTTTCGGCTCGGGAGCCGCTTCGTATAAACCGCGCCCGAAACGGATCGGGATGATGTTGTCACGTTCCCCATGCAGGAAGAATTTCGGCATAGTTAGCGTTTCGATTTTGTCGATGCTGCGATATTGGTCGCGCATAAGTGTTTCGACCGGGACAAACCAATAGCGGCTTTTGGCGACATCGGCGGTGGATGTATATGCGCTTTCAAGTATCAGCGCCTTTGGCGGGAACTCGGTCGCCATCTGGATGGCTACGCCAGTACCGAGTGACTCACCGAAAAAGATCATATCGCTGAAATCGATATTCTCTTGCTCATTAAGTCTTTTTAGAAAGCTGCGGGCATCCTTGTATATGCCCTGCTCGCTCGGCTTGCCCGCTGCGCCGCCGTAACCACGATAGTCAGTGAATAGAACGCCGTATCCTTCGCGGTGAAAGTTCAGCAGCTTGTTAACCCAGAATTGATAGGCCTGTCCGTTGCCATGGAAGAAGACGATTGTCGGGTATCCGTCCTTTGCGGGCCAGTAAAGACCATCAAGCTGGATGTCATAGTCCGGCCTCACCGTCAAAATGTCGGGGTTAGTGTCGGTTAACTGAGCGATCGGCTCGCGTTCACCGCCCGGGAAATACAGCAATTTGCTTTGCATGAAGTACAGCACGGCCGTGCTACCGACGTAAAACAAGATCAGGGCAATCAGGAAATCCATAAGCCGCTTTTTCACCGTTTTCTTTTGCATGTTCACCACACTCTTAGTGCTTTAGTCCCATGACATACATTTTCGCGTAAAGCCCGTCGAGCGCCATGAGTTCATCATGCGTCCCTCGTTCGACGATACGCCCTTCGTCCAGAACCAGAATTTGTTCTGCATTTTGTACGGTGGAAAGGCGGTGAGCGATCACTAAAGTTGTGCGGCCCTTCTCCAGTTTTTCTAAAGCTTGCTGTACAAGCTTCTCGGATTCATTGTCCAAAGCCGACGTTGCCTCATCCAGAAGCAGGATTGGCGCATCGCGTAAAATGGCACGCGCGATTGATAAACGCTGCCTTTGGCCACCGGACAGTTTCACGCCATCTTCGCCGACCTGCGTTTCGTAACCATCGGGAAAGCTTTCAATAAATTCATGTGCGGCGGCGGCTTTGGCGGCTTCGATAACCTCCTCCTGCGACGCCCCTTCGCGTCCATAGGCGATGTTGGCGGCAATGGTATCGTCAAAGATGGTGATGTCCTGCGATACAAGCCCCATATGGGCACGTAAGGACACCAAGTCCAATGTGCGGATATCGTCCCCACCGATGCTGACAGTACCGTCCTGCGCATCATAGAAACGCGGGATCAGGTTCATAACCGTACTCTTCCCCCCGCCCGACGGGCCGACGAGTGCCGTGACCTTTCCCGGCTCAGCGGTAAAACTAATGCCATTCAATGCGGGGTTATCGCCGCTTTCATATTGAAAGCCGACATCTTTGAATTCGATGCTCGGGTTTTGTGCCTCGAAAGTTTTTGCACCAACCGCGTTTTGAATGTCAGGTTGACGATCAATAAGCGCGAAGACACGTTCAGCGGCGCCTAAACCAAGCTGCAAAGTATTATTCAGCTTCGCCAGTTTCTTCATCGGCTCATAGGCCAAGGTAAAGGCGGTCAGGAATGCGCCAAGCTGTCCGGCAGTAATACGCCCCTCGGCGGCCTCGTACCCGCCATATAGAATAATGCCGAAGAACACCACACCGACGAGGATTTCATTAACGGGTGTCGACAGGTTACCAATGCGCACAGACTGGATATTCAGGCGCTTCACTTTTGTAATCGCCTCTCCTGCTCTGTCTTTCTCAAACTCTTCCATGCCGTAAGCCTGCACCTGACGTATACCTTGGAAAATCTGTGACAGTCGATCAGACAGGCTGCCCATCTCCGTCTGGATATTGCGGGAAACTTTACGCAAGCGGCGACCGAGTTTGGCCACGAAGAACGCGATAAAAGGAAAGATCAGAAACGCGGCCATTGAAAGCTTCCAGTCCTGATACAGCATAACGCCACTCAGGAAGATGAGTGTCAGGACACTTTTACCAATCCCCATCAGCGTGTCGGAAACAGCATTCCGCATAACATTGACGTCGTTAATGACGTTCGAGATCAGCGTCCCGCTTGGATGAGAATGGAAAAACTGTAAATCCAGAGACATAAAGCGTGAAAACAGATCTTTTTGAATATCGGCAACGATGGACTGGCTGACCTTGTTCATGATGATCATGTGTAAGTATGTCGACGTACCGCGCAGTAAGAAGACAACGAAGACGGAGGCAGCGACAGGAAAAATAAGCTCTTTCTGCTGACCACCCAGAACATCATCCAGAATAGGCTGCATTAGCTGCGCAACACCCGCGGTCATAGCGGCGGCGATGGCCATGAACAACATAGCCAACAGAATTTGTCCTGTGTATTTGCGCACATAATCGCGCACTGCCCGCTTCATTAGAGCAGGCGTGGAATTTTGCGGCAGTGCAGTGTGTTCAGTGTTATCTGTAGGCATGAGCCTTGTGTTATAATAAATATCAGAAAAACTTCAAGAAAAGATGTTTCATGACGGATATAGAAGGCGATAAAGAGGACATCAACAGAGACATATCGGAACCCACCAAAAACGGGCACACATCGGGTATTGGCCTTGCTTTAGGAGGCGGCGTAGCCCGCGGTTTTGCGCATATTGGCGTTTTAAACGTACTTGAGCGTCACGGTATTCGCCCCTCTATTGTTGCGGGAACATCTATCGGTGCCATTGTCGGTGCATGTTATTTAGCAGGAAAGCTTCGTGAATTCGAAGACTGGGCGTGCTCGTTAAACCGAATGCGCATTCTTTCATATCTGGATTTCCATACCCGTAGCGCCAGCATGATCGGCGGCAAACGTTTACGCCGTGTTCTGGACGCGAACTTTAAAGACATGCTGATTGAGGACTTGCCCTATCCGTTTATCGCTATCGCGTCTGATTTATCGACAGGTCACGAAGTCTGGATGCGCAAAGGGAATATCGTCGATGCAATTACAGCTTCATATGCCCTGCCCGGTGTTTTTCCGCCCGTTGAGCGTAACCATCGTATATTGGTGGATGGCGCGTTGCTGAACCCCGTTCCCGTTGCACCTGCGCAGGCTATGGGCGCGCGCATGACAATCGCGGTAGATTTGAACGCCGATATTATCGGCAAAGCCGTAAAGACCGGAAACAAATACCAAACAGTTGCAGGATTTGATCTATTTGATGAAAACGATGTGCCGCTAACGATGCGGCAACGATTTATGTCCGGTATCACGCAGCGGATTTTTGGTCGCCAAGCAGGATCACCGAGTCTGTTCGGAGTAATGGTTTCCGCGCTCAACATTGTTCAGGACCGCATTACGCGTTCGCGTCTCGCGGGTGACCCTCCGGATATTCACATCAAACCCAAAATTGGTGATATCGGTATGTTGGAGTTTGAAAAAGCCGAAGAGTTAATCGCACGCGGCGAAGAAGCAGCAGTAAGAGCGCTTCCGAAAATCAAAGATGCAATGCAGGTATTATTACCGCCCGAAGATATGGATTAAGCGCGACGCTTCTTGTGCTTACGATCCGGAAGCGGATCACCCCATTTCAGGCTTTCCACCAAGAATTTTGGACGTACGTTATTGAATTGGTTCGCCAGAAGCATCAGGGCCTTTTCCGTGCCCGCCGGTGTTTTTGCGTTTGCAAAAGCGTTCGCATGCAAACCTGTCTTCACGAGACATGTATCAATATTGACCATATTTCCACCCAAAATGTCATGCGCAAGAGCGTCACCAATGACGATTGTCTGGCCGGGATAGATATCTTTATCCTGCATAAGCTTTATGCACTCTTTAAAGATCGGTTGGTGCGGCTTTCCGATGTAATGCACAACACCGCCAAAATCAGTGTAGCGTCGCGCCAAAGTCCCCGGCCCCATAATACTTTGCTTACCCATCACGCCGCGGCTGTCAGGGTTTGCACATAAAGCTGTCAAACGGTGCTTTACGGCCTCTTTAAGAATAGGTTCATAGTCTTCGAGTGTTTTTTCAGGTGCATCAGAGCCGCTGATAATCAAGAAGTCTGCTTTAGATGGAGAGTCTACGACCTCGACATCCAAACCGTCCACGATCGAGCGGTCGCCGCCGCGGCTGATAACATATACTTTCTTGCCTAAACCTTCGAAAATCCCGTCATCCTGATTGCTGATACCCTGCCATGTCATTTCACCAGAGGTCAGAATCACATCATACAAGCTCGGCCCGATACCGATTTTCTTAAGCCGTTCCTTGTTGACGTCGGCACGCTTACCGGAGTTAGACAAAATAATTATGAATTTCTTGCGCGACTTGAGCTCTTTCAAACACTCAACGACGCCATCATAGGGCTTGTCTCCATTATGCAGAACGCCCCATTGGTCGATAATAAAACCAGCATAGCTGTCCGAAATGTCCGATATCCCTTTGCAGAATTTGGTTTTGCCGTCGTTGACCATGCGTGAACCGCCCTTTTGAAGTCAGAGTAAGAAGAAATGATGAGGCGAACGCGCCGCCTCATCGAATATAATTATTATTGTGTTTTTAAGCGCTCAAATCAATAGACGATCGCGGCTTTGCGAACTCGCCTTACGCCGCTTTTATGTCTTTGCCTTCAATCACGGAGGTTTTCCCGGCCAGATCTGTGAGCGTTTCGTATAGGCTACCGATCTCGCTTGATGCGACCGTTGCGGTCAACATTGCGCCATGATCATTTTCCTGCGCCTGTGCATACAGCTCTTCGAACTGACGGATAAAGCGCAAGACATAGGTACGGAACTCGGTGTCTTTGGCGAATTTTGTACGTGCCTTATCCATGGATTCCGTATCGGTGCTGATGTCGCGCATACGGCGTGTGAAGGCCGCCACATCGCCTTTCTGGAATGCTTTCCATGTTTTCTCTGCGATCTCGCCGTCTTTAACACGTGTCAGGTCAACAGAGAGTGAGTGCAGACTTTCAACGATAAACTTGGCTGCGTTCATAAAGCCTTCGCGTTGGACGCGGGTCGTGTTGTCCATCATTTTCTCTGCGAAGCGCGAGGCATCTTGAGAGGCTTTGAACAGTGAGTCTGATTGCTTGCTGAACGTGTTTGCCGCGGTGCGCGCACTTTCCAGTGCTGCAGTAGAGACGCTGACAAGACGCTCGGATTCACCGGACAAGCTTTCACGCGTTTTCTCAACCTTCACTGTCACGTCGTTTGCCGCATCTCCGATAGCCTGCATACGGGAACGCAACGCTTTCACAGATTGGTCGAGGTCATGAACCGTTTTGGCTGACGCTTCTGAAATTTCGTTGGCTTGTGATTTCAGCTCGAAGCCGTATTTCTTTGACGTCGTCAGAGACGTATTCATGTGTTCCGCAATCTCGCGGGAGCGCAGCGCGAAGCTGTCTCCGGCTTTTTGCAGTTCATGAAGTGTTTCCTGAGCGCGATCAAGCAAGCTCTTGGCTTCTTCTTCAACCGCGCGCACCATGGCTTCGGTATCGATAACCGCTTTCTGGCTAGCTTCATGCAGCAATCCGGTTTCTTCGCGGGCCTTTGCGCCCAGTCCTTCGAAATGCATAGACGTACGGTCCGCTTCGGCCTGAAGGTCGGAAGATTGTTTTGTGAACTCCGAGCCTGCATCCTGAATTCGGGCGATGGCCTGACCGACGGACGCTGACAATTCATGGAACTGTTCATTAATCGCTTTTTGAACGGTTTCAATTTTCAACAGCGCCTGATCAGTTGTCAGGTGGATATCCGAAGATTGATCGGACAGAGACGATGCAATCTCTCGCATACGGATTTCCGCAGATTGAGATGCGCTTTCGATATCTTCCACACGTGCTTTCAAGTGATCGCTTGAAGATTTCAGAACGTCAGCAGCCTGATCAGACCCTGTCTTGAGGTTGTCCAGACGGTCATCAAAGATGCTGCTTGCTTGCTGAATGTTCTGCATGGTTGAACGTGTCGTTGCGTCCATTGTTTCCTGCAGATTTTCAAAACGGGTTGCCGCTTCACGGGACTGCTCGAGCGCTTTCTCATAGATAGGCTCGATGTCTTCGGCAGTATCTTTGAGCTTGGTATTCAAATCATCCAGTGATCGCTCGGTCGTGTCCGCTTGAGACTTGAGAGTGATGGATTGACGCTCGAGGCGGTCATCAAGCTCTTCAAGCTTAGACAATGTTGTCGTTGTGCTCTGATCGATTTCATCGCAGCGCGCGGACATTTCTTCTTTCAGAACGGAAACATGCTCAACGGCCTTACCGCTCGCAAATTCGAGATGGCGGCTTTGTTCTTTCAACGCTTCGCGAACACTATCGACACTTTGCATTGATTCACGAACCTGAAGGGCCAACTGGTCTTTTTGTTGGGTCATTTGATCGTTAATCGTGCGGGCGTTTCCGGCGATTTGGCCGGATAGTGTAGAGATTTCCTGCGCTTGTCCTTTAAGGATTTCACGGATGTTTTCCGCACTTGCTGTCG
>CAZLTT010000068.1:0-1102 GCA_964562515.1 uncultured Micavibrio sp. | reverse complement strand
ATTTCCTGCGCTTGTCCTTTAAGGATTTCACGGATGTTTTCCGCACTTGCTGTCGCCTTCTCACTGGCTTCATTCAAGTCACTGACGCGGCGACGCAGAACGGTTTCAATAAGCTCATGACGTGCATCCGCATCGGCGATCGTTGCCTTAATGTCTGACAACGGCCCTTCCAAAGCGGCCTGTACACTTTGGATGCGTTCTTTCAGCGCGCTGCTTGAGGACGTGATCTGGATATTCTGCTCTTCAACCGCTTTGGACAGGTGCTCGATATGCTCATGTGTCGCAACGGACGCGCTTTCGATCTGCTCGCGGCTGTTTTCCAACATTTTAGCAATATCGCGGATTTCCTCAGCATGCGTACGGCCAGATTCATTGAGCTTTCCGATATGCTCTTCTGTCGCGCTTAGCAATGACTGGGCACGGCTTTCCGCCTGTTCTGAGGTTTCTTCCAATGCTTCAACGGCACGGCGCACTGCACTGCCTATATTTTCAGAACCCGCAATCGCGACGGATAGCGCTTCACTGAGTTGGTTCGCGGCTTTCTGCCCTGCTAACTCAATGAAATCTGCTTCTTTGGACACATTGCCGATCATTGAACGCAGACTATCGGCCTTTTCACCCAGACGTGTTTCCATTGAAGATGCTTTATCCTCAACAGTTTCTACGGCTGCATTAATGTCCTTCACGCTTTCGGACAATGTTTTGGCAATGGTTTTGGACTGGTTGGCAAGGTCTTGCGCACCGTTATCGAGTGCCTGCTTGTGATTCTGGATGGTGCTGACCGAACGGCTCATCGCCTCTACGGAACGATCCGTAACACTTTCGAGGCCTTCAACTTCGTCGCGGATCATTTCCGCGAGACGTTGTGTTTCCGCGCTCATATCATCAGCGGCGGCTGTCAGCCCGACCTTGTGATCATCAAAGCGGCCACTGAGCTCTTCCAGACGTTCAGCGATTTCATCCACCGTATCGGACAAAGAGACATAGCTTTGGTCCAGTGCGCTTTGGATATCCTTCGTTTTGCCTTCAGTTTTTCCTGCGGCGTCGAGGAGCTTATCGGTTCCCTTATCGAGCGCGGCTTCCATTTCCGCCGTGCGTTGCA
>CAZLTT010000067.1:0-10597 GCA_964562515.1 uncultured Micavibrio sp. | reverse complement strand
GGTGGCCGTACAGTCGGCGCCGGTGTCGTCTCCAAAATTATCGAGTAATTGAAGATTACAACGCATTCGAAAAGGCCGGTTCATTCCGGCCTTTTTTTGTACCTAAACCCCGTGTGCATGGTATCATGTTCATATGAGGCGCCTGTTTCTAATCTGCTGTATGTTTATTCCCTTCGTGAGTGTTCCTATGCTCGCCGAAGCGCAGATATACGGTACAGGTAAGCAGGGCGAGTTCGAACGCCCTCCCAATCAGAGCTATTCTGCACGCCCGTATTTTAACGCCATGGTTCGAGACGCCATGAAAAATAAACCTACGCGTTTCGACTTTATGAAGTTCAGAATTTTATATAGCCAAACACCGCAATATGATCCGATCGGTGAAGAAACACTCGCTGAGTTGAATGAGTTTGCCTACATCGTGGTGAATGACGCCGATCCGGAGAGGGTGAAGTCTGCGCTTTTGGCGTATCGCACAGTGGTTTCAAATCACTTGGCACATATCGATGTTGTATTACAGGCCCTATCGCTTGCGCGGCAGGATAAAAGATTCGGAAAGCCCGAATTTTTTGAATGGGTTCGGGAGGGGCTGATCCGAACGGTCGTTATTTCCGGCTCGGGAATCAGTCTCGCTAAGGCCTATGACATTATCACCCTGCAGGAAGAAACGATTTTATTTCAAAGACTGGGTGTGAAGCCGGAACGCGGTGAACCGGTCAAGGAAGGTGTGACATATTACAACATGCACGATGTGGTGAATCTTAAAAATGGCCGCAAATACACCATCTTCGTTAATACGAGTGTGCCGATGCGCTTTCTGGAGAAGAAAGCCGAATATGAGAAAAACTTTACGGCGAATATCCGTAAACAATAGTGTTCCCAGACAGATAAAATAATTTCTTGCAAAACCGAGCCCAAGTTTTGCATCATGCGTTCATATTGAACGGAGAGAGACTGAGTTTTATGGACGGGGATCCAAAAGCACTGGGTGCAACCGGTGGCGAGGTCGGGGGACAAGAGCCGCCGGTCGAAGAGCTTTCTGCTGAAGAAGCGTTTGAAAACGATCTTGAGCGTCATTTAGAGGCCCTTTCGGGCACGGATGATGAGGTTTTTCCAGAGCTTGAATATAAGTTACAAGCTGCGAATCCTGAGCATCATCGCAGCGAGCATTACCGAGGCATATTCAGCAAAATTAAGCGATCTGCGGCCCAGTTTCCGACAATGTCGACAGCGTTTAACCGCCTTGAGGAAGCTGTGCGCGGTGGAAAGACTTTTCGCCGCCTGACACATGGCAAGGATGCACGTTACCGGATCGACCTAACGGATAAAGGGCACAAAATGCCCGAAGCCGGTATTCAGGCACGGTTGGAGCCGCTGAAGAATGTGTTAATGATCAAATGGGGCATGTCGGCGACAGAGGATTCTCCGGCCTTGTTCCGCGCTGAACGCAAGGTAAAGCTGTTCACGAGCACGATCGGACGACTGGGCGATATCCGCAATTTCAGTGAAAGCAAAATTAAAGCGTTACCGGAGCCGTTTAAAGAGCTGTTCGGCAAAAAGGCGGGTAACGTAAAAGTCTATCCGGGGGTTGAGACCCGCAGTGATAGAGAGAAAATCACCATTTTTCGCCCTGCTTCTTATGAGGGGCGTTTGTTTATCGTGGCGTTGGAAGTTGCTCAGGACGAGGGGATAGCCTCACCCGTGGCGAGCGACGACCCGGCTGACAATTACTGTATCGATCAATTGGAAGTCGAGGTTAAAGAAATCATTGATGCGCAAACAGGGATCAATGCATTGAAGTATCCGGAAAAGATCATGCTGCCTAAAGGTAAGAAAAAAGAACGCGCAATGGAGGAGCGTGAAGTCAGGTTGGACATCGCCCTTCCTGTTTTGCGAGAAGAGGCGTTGTCTCTATGCCGTGAGCATGATCTGGTGCCGATGCTGGATCCAAAGCCGAAACTGGGTTTCGACAGAAACAAGGTTTCTGCAACAACGAAAGCCGGATGGCAGAGAATGAAAACCGCCCGGGATGATCTTGTCGCAAAAGATACGTCAGCATGGAGCGGTCTTGATTTGGGTGAGGTTCGCAACTTGAGCCTCTAAGGAACTGGCGCAGTTATTGCGACCTATCGGCTAGCCTTCCTCTAATATAATTTGACAGAATCCTAATAACCTGTCACAACAGCGCCATTATTTGATAAATGTTCTCTTAATCGAGATCAGAGCTTACAGAAAAGCATCATAAATTTATAAAGATGCGTGAATATCAAACCCTCACTTTTTTCCGCAAAGTTCGCATTTATGCATGAATAACCATTTGAGTTTCCCCCTTATACAATGGGTGTAAGGGGCGGCTTTGCTGGAACATATGAAAGATAAAAAATGAATAGCTTTGAAAGCTTTGGTCTCTCGCAGACGCTGAACGCGTCTCTGGCGAGAATTAATTATAAAACCCCAACCTCTATTCAAGCCCAAGCGATACCGCTCGCCCTTAAAGGTCGAGATATTCTGGGTAGTGCGCAAACAGGAACCGGTAAGACAGCGGCATTTAGTATTCCGCTTGTTGAATCACTTCTGCGCTCTCCTCATGGCTGCGCTCTTATTTTAACGCCGACACGTGAGCTCGCTAAACAGGTTTTGGGCGTGATCCATGATTTGCTTGGCCGTAATAGCGACATCAACACAGCCTTTATTATTGGTGGTGAGGCGTATGGTAAACAAATGTCACAATTGCGCGCTAACCCTCGCGTTATTGTCGGCACACCGGGGCGGATCAATGACCATTTGGAGCGCGGCTCCATCAAACTGGATAAGACGAGTTTTCTGGTTCTTGATGAAACAGACCGCATGTTGGATATGGGTTTTGGCGTGCAACTCGATAAGATCATCAAGTTTCTGCCTGAAAACCGTCAAACATTGATGTTTTCTGCGACATTGCCTAAAGGCATCATCGCGCTTTCAAGCAAATATATGAATAATCCGCACCGCATATCGGTTGGTGAAACCAATGTCATTGCGAGCAATATCAAGCAAGAAGCGATGCGCATCGAGCAGGCGGATAAATATCAAGAACTGGTCGTTCAGCTCCATGCGCGCCAAGGCTCAGTGATCGTGTTTGTTAAGACAAAGTACAATGCTGATAAAATGGCCAAAAAACTACGTCAGGAAGGTTTTACTTCAGAAGGGCTCCATGGCGATTTACGGCAAAATAAACGTGACAAGGTAATGAAGAATTTTCATTCCCAGAACTTCAGGGTTCTGATCGCGACTGATATTGCTGCGCGCGGCCTTGATGTCCCGCATATCGAACATGTAATCAATTATGATCTCCCGCAAGTCGCAGAAGATTACATTCACCGAATGGGCCGAACAGCACGCGCCGGTGCAAAGGGCTCAGCGCTGAGCTTTATTTCTGCGCAGGATGGTCGCAAATGGCATGCGATTGAAAAACTGCTAAACCCTGAAGCCGCCAATGATTACAAAGATGGACCAAAACGTAAAAATAAAGCACGCCGCAAGCCTTATCGTGGACGCCCACAGTCTGATGAACAATCGTCTAAAAATCATGGCGAAAAGCGACGCAACAAACATTCTAAACGCCCTGACAAAAATGAAAGTAAGCGTAAAAATAATCGTAAGCATAATGACGGGCAGAAAGAGCATGATAGTCGCGGGGAAAGACCGGCTAAAAAGCACCAAAAAAGCAGCAAGCATAATACGGCAGAGAAATTCGTTCAGCCCCGCAAGCCTGCAGACAAAAAGCATAAATCTCGGGGCAAAAAAACCAACGGTTTTAAGTCAAATGGGTCTATGCCTATGAAACGTCGCTCGAAAAACAAACGCACAAGCAAAAAAGCGGCTTAATTAATGAATTGACTGAAGTGGCAGGGGCAGCAGGACTTGAACCCGCGACCTACGGTTTTGGAGACCGTCGCTCTACCAACTGAGCTATACCCCTTTACTTCGTAAAAAGAGCCATATACTTACTGGCATTTGCAGAGAATGACAAGACTTTAAAGCCTAAGTGCTGAATGAGTCATATTTGCAACACCTAAGCGTTAATTCGTAAAAATTTTAATTTTAGGAGTTGACTGGTCAGTCAAATGCGATATATCTGTTGCAGAGAAAGTTATGGCAGTGCAACAAGAAACGCAAAAAACACCGACAAAAGAACGGCTTATCGAAACCGCGATCGATTTGATCTGGAAATCGAGTTATGGCGCCGTCAGCGTGGACGGCATTTGTAAAGAAGCCGATGTTCGCAAGGGAAGCTTCTATCATTACTTTCCATCGAAGATAGATCTGGCTGTTGCGGCGATGGATTCCGCGTATTCCGAATTTAAATGCATGATGGAAGAAATGTTCGATAAATCCGTACCGCCGGTCGAACGATTTGAACGCCTCATGGAGTATGGCTTGGCGCATCAGGAAGAAGTCGCTGAAAAATACGGGCGTGTGTGCGGCTGTCCCTTCATCAGTCTGGCGAGTGAAATGGCACCACAAGACCCGCAAATCCGGGAAAAAGTGGAAGGCATTATCATGAGAAAGCGCAGTTTTTATGAGGGCGCACTTGAGGACATGATTACCGAAGGGCTGATACCCGAAGATACTGACGTCGAAGCGATGTCATACAAAATTTATACTTTTGTTATGGGACAGTTGATGCTCGCCCGTATACAAAATAGCTTGGAGCCGATGAAGCGCGATTTAAGAACAGGGTTATTCGCGCTGATTGGCATTGATTATTCCGCGTTGAAGCGATCTGCGTAAATTAAAAAAATTTGGAGAGAGAACATGAACGCCAAGTCATTGACGAAAATTATGGTTGTATTGGTTGTATTGGTAACGCTAGGCGGCGGCTACTATTACTTCCAACAAAAACCGGCAGACGCTAAAGCAGCTGATACAAATCCGGCAGCAGGCCAGCCACAGGCAATGCCTGTCATCGTAGCGGAAGTTACACGCAAGCCGATACAGATCTGGAACAAATATTCGGCCCGGTTGGAAGCGGTCGATTATGCTGAAATTCGTCCGCAAGTCAGCGGAACAATTACAGAAGTGCGCTTTGAGGACGGACAAGAGGTTGAGCAGGGTGATGTCCTGTTCGTGATTGACACTAAACCTTATCAAGCAGCAGTCAATCAGGCCGAAGCCGAGCTGAAAGTGGCTAAAAACGAATTTTCTTTGGCACAAAAAGAAGCCAAGCGTGCCGAAGAATTGATCAAGACCAACGCGATTTCAAAACGCATTTATGATGAGCGTAAGAGCACATCGAATGTTGCATGGGCGCGGATTAAAGCCGCAGAAGCGCGTATGGAACGTGCCCAGATTGATCTGGATTACGCCAATGTGACAGCGCCGATTGCGGGGCGCGTAAGCCGGGCAGAAATCAAGGCCGGAAACCTTGTCGAGGCAGGCCCGAACGCCCCGATGTTGACCTCCATCGTATCAACCAATGCAATTTATGCAGATTTCGAAGTCGATGAGCAAACATACCTGACATATATCCGCAGCAACGCCAAAGACCGCGCGAGCGAGAGCGAAGTGCCGGTCAAGTTGAGTCTGAGCGGGGACAATGTCGTGTATGAAGGTTTCATTTACAGCTTCGATAACCAGATTGATGTGACGACGGGTACAATTCGTGCGCGTGCCTTGTTTGAAAACAAAGACGGCGCGCTTTTGCCGGGAATGTTTGCAAGCGTTGAAATGGGATTGCCGCAAAAACAGGACGAAATTTTGCTGACTGAGCGTGCAATCGGCACGGATCAGGATCGTAAATTCGTCTACATCGTCAATGACCAGAATATGGTCGAGTACCGTCAGGTAAGAATTGGCGAGAGTATGGGCGGTGAACGCATTGTGGCCTCGGGTCTGCAAGAGGGTGATAAAGTCATAACCGAAGGGATCATTCGTATCCGTCCCGGTATGCCGGTACAACCGCAGACAGCCGAGCAGGCAAAGGCCGCACAACAAAACGCGGCGCAAGCCCAACAGCAACAATAAACTGACGCAGGGATTCCAAATACATGAATATTTCGGGTTATTTTATTGATCGGCCGATTTTTGCGTCGGTGTTATCGATCCTCGTTTTTATCGCCGGGGCAGTGTCCATTTTCAACCTGCCGATTTCGGAATATCCGGAAGTCTCCCCGCCGTCGATTGTCGTCAGCGCACAGTTCCCGGGTGCTAACCCCGCTGTGATTTCTGAAACGGTCGCAACACCGTTAGAAGAGCAAATAAACGGTGTAGAGAATATGCTCTACATGACGTCTTTGGCTTCTACCGATGGTGCGATGAGCCTGACTGTGACTTTCGCTATCGGAACGGATGTCGATCTAGCGCAGCAATTGGTGCAGAACAGAGTGCAGCAAGCATTGCCGCGTTTGCCCGAGGTTACAAGGCAGCTCGGCGTCACAGTCGTGAAAAGCTCGCCTGACCTGACCATGGTTGTGCACTTGCTCTCGCCCGATGATCGCTATGACATGCTGTATCTCCGTAACTACGGTACGCTGCAGGTCAAAGACGAACTCGCAAAAATCGAAGGCGTAGGTCAGGTCCGCTTGTTCGGATCTGGCGATTACGCGATGCGCGTTTGGTTGAACCCCGACCGAATTGCCGAGCGCGGAATGACCGCTTCGGAAGTTGTCGGCGCAATTCGTGAGCAAAATGTTCAGGTCGCCGCTGGTGTTATTGGCGGGCCTCCATATGAAGACAATGTGTTGGTGCAATTACCCGTAAATGTTCAGGGCCGCTTGGAAACCCCTGAACAATTCGAAGAAATTATTATCAAACGCAGTGCCAACGGCACAGTGACGCGCCTGAAAGATGTAGCGCGTGTCGAGCTGGATGCGCAAAGCTACTCCTTGCGCTCGATGTTGAATAACAAGCAAGCCGTGGCGATCCCGATCTTCGCACAACCGGGCTCAAACGCTCTGGAACTATCGCAGAATGTGCGGGATACGATGGAACGACTGAAGGAGGATATGCCGCCGGGCGTTGATTACTCCATTGTCTACGACCCGACCGTTTTCGTGAGCGACTCTATCGAGGCGGTGATCCATACTCTGTTAGAAGCGGTCCTTCTGGTTGTGCTCGTGGTCATCATCTTCCTGCAAACATGGCGTGCGTCGATTATCCCTTTACTGGCTGTGCCTGTATCGATTGTCGGAACATTTGCATTCATGCTTGTTCTTGGCTTTACGATCAACGTGCTGACTCTGTTCGGCCTGATTCTCGCGATTGGTATCGTGGTTGACGATGCCATTGTGGTCGTTGAAAACGTCGAAAGAAACATTGAAGAAGGGAAGAACCCTCGGGAAGCAACAATTCAGGCAATGAAGGAAGTGACAGGGCCGATCATCGCGACCTCGCTCGTGCTTGCCGGCGTATTTGTTCCCATCGCCTTTATCAGCGGACTGACAGGACAGTTTTATCAACAATTCGCACTGACGATTGCAATTGCGACATTTATCTCCACGTTCAATTCTTTGACGCTCAGCCCTGCTATGTCAGCTTTGCTGTTGAAGGGGCGTAACGAACCTAAGGACAAGCTGAGCAAGCTGATGGACTTCTGTTTCGGATGGCTCTTTAAGGGCTTTAACTTCGTGTTTGGTAAATTCCAAAACGGTTATTCCAAAGGTGTTTGCGGCTTTATCACACGCCGCTTGGTGATAATGACCGTGTTCTATGGCTTGTTGGTTGCTGCAACAGGATACAGCTTTAACCTCGTGCCGCGTGGCTTTGTTCCGGCACAGGACAAAAAATATCTGATCGCGATTGCGCAATTACCGCCGGGTGCAACACTCGAACGTACCGAAGAGGTAATGATCCAGATGGGTGACATTGCTCAGGCTCAGCCGGGTGTCGCCAACGCGGTGCAGTTTCCGGGCCTGTCCATCAACGGGTTTGTGAATTCGCCAAGCGCGGGGATCGTTTTTGTACCGTTAGACGAGTTTCATGAACGGACATCGCATGAGCAAAGTGCGTTTGCAATCGCACAAGCGCTACAGCAAAAATTCGGCGCCATTGATGATGCGTTTGTAGCCGTATTCCCGCCGCCGCCTGTTCGCGGGCTTGGTACTGCGGGCGGCTTCAAGTTGCAAATTCAGGACAGAACTGATCAGGGCTATGCCGCGCTAAACGAGGCCACGCAAGCGGTTGTCGGTAAGGCAATGCAAGATCCTGCGCTCGCGTTCCCTGTGCTGACCAACTACAACATCAATATGCCCCAACTTTACGCCGATCTGGACCGCACAAAAGCGCAACAGCTCGGTATACCGATCGATGAAGTGTTCCGCACGATGCAGATTTATCTGGGCTCACTCTATGTGAATGATTTCAACCTGTTTGGTCGTACGTACCAAGTGGTTGCGCAGGCTGACGCCGATTTCCGTGCAACACCGGAAGACATCATTTCTCTAAAAGTTCGGAATGTGAACGGCGATATGATCCCGCTCGGTTCCGTGATCAAAGTCAACGAAACCTACGGTCCTGATACGGCTGTGCGTTATAACGGCTTCCGTGCTGCCGATATCAGCGGTAACCCTGCGCCGGGGTATTCATCGGGACAGGCACAGGACGCGATCGTCAAAATTCTCGAAGAAACCCTGCCACCCGGCATGGACTATGAATGGACCGATCTGACCTATCAGCAAATTCTGGCAGGGAATACAGCGATCTATATCTTCCCGCTCTGTATTCTGCTCGTCTTCCTTGTGTTGGCCGCGCAGTATGAATCCCTGACCTTGCCTCTGGCGGTTATCCTGATCGTACCGATGGCCATTTTGTCCGCGATCTTGGGAATTTATCTTTTCGGTATGTTCTTCCATATGGGTGGGGACAATAATATATTCTCGCAGATATCACTCTTTGTGCTGGCAGGTTTGGCTTGTAAAAACGCGATCCTGATTGTTGAATTTGCTCGCGATCTCGAACATCAGGGTTATAGCATCGGCAAAGCCGCAAGAGATGCTGCGCGTCTGCGTCTGCGTCCAATCTTGATGACATCGATTGCCTTTATTATGGGCGTGTTACCGCTTGTGACTAGCCACGGGGCCGGTGCGGAAATGCGCCAAGCCATCGGGATTGCCGTATTCTGCGGTATGATCGGTGTGACATTATTTGGTTTGATCTTTACCCCGATGTTCTATGTCGCGGTTCGTAAACTAGAATTGATGATCACAGGCGCCGAAGAGGGGCAGAATGATGACACGCACACGGACAACAAAAAAATGAAGGACGCTGCATAAAATGAGAGTTCCGGTTTTACTTTTATCGACGTTGCTTTTGTCGGGATGTTTTGAAGCGCTGCAGGACTATACGCAGCCCAAAGCCCCTGTTGCATGGAGCGCCTATCAAAACCAGCTGGTTGAAGAAACAGAAGTCGTAGCCTTAAAAGGGTGGTGGACGCGATTTGATGATCAAGCATTGAATGACTTGATTGATCTGACGCTGGCCGACAGCCCGGATCGACAAATAGCAGAGGCCCGCGTTCTGGAAGCGCGCGGTTTGCGAAGAACTACGCGCTCATACCTCTTTCCTCAGCTGGATGCTCGCGGACAGGTCAGCCGTGAGGATGTTGGCTTTGCCCCGATAGATGACTTTTTCGAAGCGGGTTTTGATGCGTCATACGAGTTGGATGTTTTTGGACGTAACCGAAAAGCAACAAGCGCGGCCGATAAACAAGTCGAAGCACTGACATATCGTTACCATGATACAACATTGACGCTGATTGCTGATGTTGCGCGCAGTTACATTTCATATCGCGAAGCGCAAAAGCAAGTCGGCATCGCGATGAAAAATCTGGAGATTCAGGAAAAAACACTGGAGCTGATCCGCGAGCAGCAGAAATTCGGTGAAGCGCCGCAACTGGATGTCGAACGCGCGGAAAACCTCGTAAACACTACCCGTGCTTCTATCCCTGAATTTGAAAGACTGGCTGAAAACGCCCGATTACAGCTCAGCGTATTAACGGGCAGCCTACCGGAAGATTTGATGGCGGTCTTGAATAGCCCTGCCGACATTCCGGGACAATCGGTCGAGCCGGTATTAATGGCCCCTGCGCAGGTTCTAATGTTGCGTCCCGATGTTCGTGCATCTGCGGCAAACTTCGCATCGACAACTGATCTGGCGGAAGCCGCGATCGCTGATATTTATCCGCAGTTTACCCTAAGCGGGTTCTTCGGGTATTCCCGAGGCGCGTTCTCGGGAACGGCGAATATCTGGAACATTGTTCTGGGCGCGGCTGTTTCGGTTCTTGATTTTGGCCGTTTGGAAGGGCAGGTCGATGCCGCCCGCGCGGTTGAGATGAATGCGTACCATTCTTACCGCAAAACTGTTCTGGAAGCGGTTGTCGAAGTTGAAACGGCGTTGAACAACATCGCCCGCATCAATGAACGTCGCGTATCATTACAGCAAGCGTTTGATAACGCGGAAAAGGCCTACACGCTTTCGGAAACGCTGTATAAAGAGGGTGAAATTTCTTTCCTCGATCTGTTGGATGCGCAACGCACCGTGAACGAAGCGGACGCCGCCCTCGTCACAGCCGAAGCCGCACAAGCAACAGCCCTCGTTAGCCTCTATAAATCTCTGGGGATTTATT
>CAZLTT010000066.1:0-10711 GCA_964562515.1 uncultured Micavibrio sp. | reverse complement strand
TAATCACCCAGAACCTCTTTCACCTTGGCGGCGAGTTGCTTGAGGGTGAAGGGTTTGGGCAGGAAGAAGATGTTATCGCCCATATGGTCCTTGAGCTTGTCTTCGGTGTAGCCGGACATAAAGATGATTTTGAGCTTCGGGCTGCTCTGGCGGATTCGCTGAGCGAGCGTCGGCCCGTCCATATTCGGCATAACAACATCGGTGACAAGCAAATCAATAGTTTGCTCCTTCAGGTTTTCATACACCTCTAATGCGCTTTCACCGCTATCCGCAGTAATCACCTCGTAGCCTTTGTTGGTCAAAGCACGTTCGGAGAAAGTGCGGACGGCGTCCTCGTCTTCAACCAGCAAGATACGCTCGGTTCCCGTCAAATCTCTTGCTTCGATATTTTCCGCATCATCATCAGCCGTGTCCTCTTCCTGCGTTTCATCGGTGCGCGGCAGGTAGATGGTAAAGCTCGTGCCTTTGTTCACCTTACTTTCAACGTCGAGATAGCCGTCGGTTTGGCGGATGATACCGTAAACAGTGGCGAGACCAAGGCCCGTCCCCTCGCCGACACCTTTAGTTGTAAAGAACGGTTCGAAGATACGTTGCATGTTTTCCTTCGGAATACCGCAGCCCGTATCACTGACCTTGATCGCGATCCAATGGCCGGGCGGCAAGTCTTCGGAAATCAGTTTCTTCTTTTTACGGTTGGTGAAGTTTTCGGTTTCAATTTGCAGCGTGCCTGCGCCGCCCATGGCATCACGCGCGTTCACGGCAAGGTTAATCAGCACCTGTTCCATCTGGCCTTCATCGACCTTCACCAGACCAAGGTCCTGACCGTGCACCAGTTCGAATTCGATACTCGCACCGATCAAGCGACGGATCAGGTGCGACAATTCATACAAGATATCGCCCATATCGTGGATTTTAGGGCGCAGGGTTTGCTGACGCGAGAACGCCAGAAGCTGACGCACGAGATTCGATGCACGGTTAGAGTTCTGCTTGATCTGCATGATATCGCCGAAGGACGGATCGCCGGGTTTATGGCGAAGAAGAAGCAGATCACAAAAGCCAATAATGGCCGTCAGCAGGTTGTTAAAGTCATGCGCAACACCGCCCGCGAGCTGGCCGATTGCCTGCATTTTCTGTGATTGGACGAACTGCGCCTCAAGCGCTCTTTTCTCCGTCAGGTCAATAAAGTGCAGCACCGTATTGCCATCGGACCTAAACTTTCGCGCATGCATTTGCGTTTCAACGGGACCGCCCTTCCCTTCGAGGCGCACCTCAATCGGCGACCCGAGACGCTCGCCCTGATCTACTTTATCAAGGGCAGCCGTAATCATGTCGCGATCTTCTTCGAACAGAAGTGGTGTGAAGTCCTTACCTTCGATTTTCTCAATGGTGGATTCAATCATGGTGGCAAAGGCGATGTTACAATCAGCGACCTTTCCGTCTTGATCGACCAGAATAATGCCCACAGGGGCTTCATCAAAGAAACGCTCGAAGCGGTCTTCCGACGCTTTCAGAGCCATGCGCATTTCACGCTCGGATGTCAGGTCGTGCACGACGGCACGGGTTCGAACCTTGTTTTCACCCTCTTTAACGATGACCTGATTAATCGACGCAAGGAAGGTTTTACCCGCCCCGCCTTTCATCTTGATCTCGACAATCTGGCGCATGCCGCCCTCGGCGGTTAAGTCATATGGCTCAGCACCTTCCGGCGGTTCGACCAGATAGGTATGGAGTTCTGCGGCGTTCAGCAAGTGCTGCAAGTCCTCCCCCAGCCAACGGGCGAAGGTGGCGTTCGCAAAAACGAAACGGCCCTTTTCATTCACAGAGAAGAAGCCGACGGGCGCATTATCGGTAAAGTCGATCAGCTTTTCACGTTCATCACGCATTGCCGTATCGGCGGTGTGTTTTTCGGTCACGTCATCAAGACGCCAATGCACATATCCCGCGCGGCCCGCAATCGGTTGTGCAGTCACAAGCAACCAGCGCTCATTGTCTTCATATTTAGAGAACAGCTCTATCGAATCGGTGAGACCGCGATGGGCCTGATCGGCAAGAAGACGAAAATGCGCGGCGACTTCTTCGCGGTAATCGAAAAGCTTGAGCAGACTGGAGAATGCCGGAGGGCCGACACCACGGCAGAGGCGCTCGAACTTCTGGTTATAATAAAGTGTGTTGTCGGCACTGTCGGTAATCAGGCGCGCGCCGCGTGACCCCTCCATAACTTCGCGGATCAGGTCGAGTTCCTCGTCCAGTGCACGTTGCGTCTTGTAGCCACGATACAGAATCATGCCTATAACCGAGCCGATGATGAACACAAGCACGGTGACGATTTTCATGATGTCGGTCATTTCATTGTCTGTCAGGACAACAAACAAAAACGCCAGAAACACGCCCATAAAGGCGAGTGCGAACATACTGTCGTAGCTGACCTTCTTTTGCGGCGCAGGCGAAGGGGTCTGCGCAGATTTATGGTGACGTCTAATGAATTCCGAGTGGTCAATCTTCATGGTTCTTCATACGCTGCCACAAAACACAGCAAAAAAACAGCCTTTGGGGCGTTAAGCCCTTAAATATCCATGAATTTTAGTTGAGTTTACCTTTGAGCTTGAAGACATAGGAAATAACTTCCGCGACGGCCTTATATTGTTCGGGCGGAATGGTCTCATCAATTTCAACGGTGTCATAGAGCGTGCGGGCAAGCGGCTTGTTTTCATACAGCTCGATATCATGTTCTTTCGCAATCTCACGAATACGCAAGGCAACCTCATCGATACCTTTCGCGACACAAAGGGGCGCCTCCATCGTTTGCGGGTCATATTTAAGCGCAATGGAATAGTGCGTCGGGTTGGTGATGACCACATCGGCACTCGGCACGGCCTGCATCATACGTTGGCGTGCGCGCTCGGCCCGGAGCTGACGCAACTTTGCCTTCACATGCGGGTCACCTTCGGTCTGTTTGTATTCGTCTTTCACTTCCTGCTTGGTCATGCGGAGTTTTTTCGTATGTTCCGCGCGTTGAAAAACGAGATCAGCCACGGCGACCAGAACCATCACGATCAAAACACCGATCATCAAACGGATGATGAGGGTTTGCAATTCAAACAACAGCGATTGCATCGGCAGCCCGATCATATGTTCGAACTGATCAAAATACGGATACAGTATGACGACGGAAACCACACTGACGATGCCGATCTTGAACACGCCCTTGGCAAATTCCATTAAAGAGCGCATTGAAAAGAGTCTTTTAAACCCCTGAATTGGAGACACTTTCTTGAAATCAGGTTTAATCGCTTCGGGGGCAAATAGAGGCCCAATTTGAATAAAGGGTGCAAAAAACGCAGCCAACACAAGGAACAGTACGGGCCACGCCCAGATCTTCATGCTTTCAATAAGACCTTCACCGACATAAATACGAAAGCCCCCCGGTCCGGTCGGGAACATATGCACGCGCTCCAGATACGCTTTCAGCAGATCATGCATATTGGCAAAAACATAAGGGGCAATCGCAGACACAATAAGCGTCGCCGCAAACAGCATAACCCAGCTGTTTACTTCGCGGGAGAGCGCCACCTGCCCCTTTTTTCGAGATTCCTCGATCTTTTTCGGGGTGGGGTCCTCGGTTTTCTGAGCATCATCCTGCTCTTCAGACATTTATCACTCCTTATTAGAGAGACACCTTATTGCGCCACACTGAGGAAAAACACCATGCCTTGTTCGAACTGTGCGAGCCAGTACATCATTCCGGTTGAAAGAACGATGAACAGCAACGTAATCGAGACAAGAATTTGTAGCGGCAGCGCGAGGATCAACACCTGAATTTGCGGCATTACCCGCGCCAATACGCCCATAGACGCATAGACAAGAATGGTAAACACGATAAAGGGCGCGGCAAATTTAATACCGATGGCAAAACTTGTCATGACATAGCGCGCCATCAGATCAGCCATCGAACCCATATCCGGCAAAGCCCCGAGCGGGAAAAGCTCATAGCTTTCCATTACCCCTAAAAACAACAGATGATGCATGTCGGTTGCAAAGATCAGCACCACGCCCGTTACCGACAAAAACGCACCCATGATTGAACCTTGTGAGGCGATGGTCGGGTTAAAAAGCTGACCGTTTGCCAGACCGGATGAAAGCGAGATCGCCATACCGGCAGTATCCAGCGCGGCGATTAATGTTCGGGCGACCGCGCCAAAGAACATACCGATGACAAATTCCATCGTGACCAGAGTGAATATACCGAATGTATCGGGCAACGGATCGGGAATGTAAGGCACAGCCATCGGAAACAGCATTAAAGATATCGCAGCCGCGACATGCAAACGCACGCGGGGTGAAACGAACGAATCCCCCGTACCGGGCATAAGCATCATCGCCGTACCGATGCGGGCAAAGGTCAGGACGAATGCGAAAATGCTGACGGTTAGAAATTCGTTCAGAGCGGTTTCCAAACGGTGCGCTCCTTTCTTATACTACCCTAAACCGACCATGCGATCGGCGAGGCTTTCCATGAATACGGTCAGGGTTTTCATCATCATCGGCAGTGTCAGGAACATCGCCAGAAAGATCGCGATGATTTTGGGAACAAAAACCAATGTGATTTCCTGAACTTGAGTAAGGGCCTGAAACAGAGCGATCAACACGCCGACAACAAGGCCGACAGTCAGAACAGGCCAACTGATCTGAATAATAATCAAGAGGGCCTGTTGGGCCGTTTCTAGAACTTCCGTATCATTCATAATTCAAAGGGTAGACCGAGATGCGGATAAAAAGCAATAAAGCCTTAGATCGGCATTCTGAGAATCTCTTGATAAGCCGAAACCATGCGGTCACGGATAGAGACAACGGTCTGTAATGTGATCTCGGCATTGGTTACGGCCTGCACGACTTCGGTGATGTCTGCTTCACCCGTAACGGCCTTTGCGGACATGGTTTCAGATGTGCGCAACACATCGATCGAATCCTGAACGCTGTCGCGCATAAAGTCAGCGAAGCTTGGCCCTTTGGCCTGCTCCGTGCCGCCGCCTGCGGCTGTCTTGCCGATATTCTGCGTATTATTATAAGCGTTGATCGCTACGTTCGGATCGATGATCGGACCACTCATTTTTATTATCTCCTTACCTTACAGTATAGCGTATTTACGCTCCTAGCGCAGCAGATCAATTGTGCGCTGTAAAATTTCGCGGGATTGATTAATCATTCCCAAATTCGCCTCGTATGAACGTTGTGCTTCACGAATATCCATCGTTTCGATCAGCAGATTCATGTTCGGATATTTAACATACCCCTCATCGTCAGCGGCCGGATGGCTCGGGTCATAACGAAGATCAAACGGTGTCTCCATGTCTTCGCCGACTTCATCAATTTCGACACGGCGGAAACCGGCTTGACGATCCAGTTCGTTTTTAAATGTAATGGTCTGACGACGGTATGGGTCAGCGCCCGGTGTGTCGCCCGTTGTGCTTGCGTTGGCAACGTTCTCCGAAATGACACGAATACGCGTTCCTTGGGTACGCATACCGCTTGCGGAGATTGACATTGCATTGAGTAGATCAGATGACATTGTTTAAACCTCCCTTACTTTCTATCTCTGGCGACCAATGGCGGTCTGAATAAGACTGACATTCTTGCGCATGACGTTGGTCATCAGGTTGTAGTCCATGACCGTACGGTTGGAATTGATCAGTTGCTCTTCCATGATGACGGCGTTACCGGCGGGAGCGACTTCATATGTTTCGTCCTGATTGCCGCTGCGTGGATTGGCGATGGCATCATTTGGCGGCAAGTGACCGGAATTTGTTGTTGCGAGGCTGACATTGCTGCCGCGCTCTGTGACCTGATCCAGTACGCGGCTGAAATCGACAGGTTTTAAATCTTTTGGCTGGTATCCCGGCGTATCGCTGTTCGCGACGTTCTGCGAGATAATGCGTTGGCGTTGGCCCAGATAGTCCATTTTCGCGCCGAGAGCCTGAAAGAGTCCTATATTATCAATCGTCATTGTCTTATACCTTACCTTTACTCAAATTCTTGCTTATGATGCGCATTGAAGCGCGAATAAGCGTTTTCCCGATAAACACTATGCGAAAGCCGTGCCAAGTTATGAGCGATGGGGTTGATGAGTATGATGACGGGCGGAAAATTGATCGCAAAGAGCAGTTAACCCCCTCAAATATCAACAAAAAAACAAAAAGACAGACCGCCGTTGCCTTAAAAGAAGGCAAGGAATGGGGGGATGCGCCAACGGTTGAAGCGGCCGGACGGGGCGTTCTTGCCGAGAAGATTCTGCAGCTTGCCTATGATAACGACATAAAAGTACGTGAAGACAGTGCCTTAGCCGAAATGCTGGCACAGGTTGAACTGGACAGCCCGATCCCGACAGAGGCATTTATGGCGGTTGCAGAAGTGCTTTCCTATGTGTATCGGGCAAATGGGAAGCCCGACCCCTTTAATGTCCGGCTTGAAGATGATAAAGACGAAGAATGACACAGCATACACGACAAGAACTAGAGCAGCGTTTTGACGCCTTGATCGGCGACCTAAAAGACGCACAAATTCAAACCAATCAGGGCCGTATGGTCGATCTGAGTGCGTTACAGGGTACCGTTGAAGGTATTTGTAATGATTTGGGCGCGGCCGAGCCGGCCATAGCAGACGCGCTAAAACCTAAATTTATCGAGATGATTACAACGCTTGATGCGCTCGCGGGCAGTTTGGAAGGCGTCATCAACCAAGAGCGCGAAGAGAATTTCAAAGAGCAGATGCGTCAGGAACACGGCGCGCAGGTTATTGATGTCGAGGAGAGCGAATAATGGAAAGCATGGCCGCCGAAGCGCCCTCCTTCCTGAAAATGATCGCGGCCTTACTGTTTGTTTTAGGGCTGATGGGCGGTCTGGCGGTTGTCTTACGTAAGTTCGGATTTAGTGGCCATGTTCAGCAAAAAGGTGAAGCACCGCGCCTCAAAATTGTCGAAAGCCTTCCTGTGGATGCACGCCGCCGATTGGCGATCATCCAGCGAGACGATGTGCAACATCTGGTGATATTCGGGCCGGATAGTGAAACAGTCGTTGAAACCAACATCGGCACTCCCGATAATAAAGCATCATGATTTTACGATTCTTGATCTTTGCGATTTGTGCAGCCGTGCCGTTTTTGATGGCCGACGCTGCGCTTGCGCAAGGCATATCGATTGATCTTGGCGGGGATAACGATGGTACGGTTACGGGCCGCGTTGTTCAGCTTGTCGCGATCCTGACGGTTCTCTCGCTCGCGCCGTCGATCCTGATCATGATGACATCCTTCACGCGGATTGTGGTTGTGTTGTCGTTCTTGAGGACGGCCATCGGCTTGCAGCAAACACCTCCGAACACGGTGATGATCTCTCTGGCCATCTTCCTGACGCTGTTCATTATGGCGCCGACGCTGAACGCGGTCTACGAAGACGCTGTTCTGCCGTTGATTAACGAAGAAGTAGACGAGGTTCAGGCGTTTGAAAACGGTGTTCAACCGTTCAAAGAATTTATGGGCGCGCATGTAAGGCCGCAGGATTTGAACCTGTTTCTGGAGATGAGCGATACGCCTGTCCCCGAAACTGCAACCGACACACCGTTGCAGGTTTTGATCCCCGCCTTCATGATTTCGGAATTGCGGCGCGCGTTTGAAATCGGCTTTATGCTGTTCCTGCCGTTTTTGATTATCGACCTTGTAACCGCGTCGATCCTGATGTCGATGGGTATGATGATGTTGCCGCCAATCACGATTTCATTGCCGTTCAAGATTATCTTTTTCGTATTGGTCGACGGATGGTATCTGATTACCGGATCGCTGATCCGCAGCTTTGATGTCGTGAACGTTCCCGTCCCTTAGCGACTCTCTTTTTCTTATTTTTTCTTTTGGGCCCAGAAAATATACATCCCCGCGAAGGTTTCGGGGTTTTTATGCTCGAACCGCGTCCAACCGCGCAGTGATCGTGACTTCAAGTCCCAGAGATTGCGGACCTTGTATTTAAACAAGACCGGTGCGGGTTGGTAGAAACCAAGAAATTTGAGCTTTTGGCGCTTGAGCATCGCGCCAATCTCGCGCAATTCCAGATTATGTTCCTGCACGTGAAAAAGCAGATCGCGGCATTCCGCCAGTGAGTAGTAATCTCGAATTTTTAAAATGAAGGCGAGATCTTGCGTGCCCATTAAATCGTCAATATCGGCGCGGAATTTCAGGATGGACGCGTCGTCGTTGCCGTACCCTTCCTGCTTTATCAGTTCCTGCGCACGGATTACGCTTTTACGGGCAACTTTGCTGTATAAAGCCAGGCGCATCGTGCCGCCGGGTTTGAGCATGTTATTTAAAACCTCCAAACCTTTTTCCGGCTCTTCCATATGGTGCAGCACGCCGTTGCTGATGATGAAGTCGAATTGTTTGTCGAGTGATTCCAGATTCAGAATATCACCATGCCCGAAGGTGATGTTTTCGATACCGAACTCCTCCGCTTTTTTGACGGCGTAAGAAAGGCTCGAGAGGCTGAGATCTATCGCCGTGATTTGCGCGCTAGGATATTTTGCGGCCATTTCGATTGCGTCTTGTCCCGTGCCGCATCCCGCGACCAAAATCTCTCCGTCCTTCGCGACATCTTCGCCCTCATATTTGTCGTGCTTATATTCGGTTGAATAGCCGCGCCACCGCGGATACGGCGCATGTTCATACATGGCCTGCACTTCCTGCGAGACTTTGTTTTCGATGGGGGTCATTTCGGGAATGTTCTTCGCGCGCTTTTGCAGGTCTTCGATCTCGTCGATATGGACTTGCTTTAATGTTTTGAGCGCGGGCGTGTTAAACGCTTTCGCATCTATGCCATCAATCATGCCGAGCGGGCGGTAACAGCCCAGAACCGCGAGCTGTTGCCCGTTGGCTTTTCCATTCGCGGCCTGCTTGGTGATCCCTTCGATCGCGTTCGTTTCCTCCGCCGTTTCGGGAAGGATATATTCAACGAAGAAGCAATATTGCGCGAGAGCCGACGCGATGGTCGTTGCGTCGGCTGCATTAAAATATGGTGTATCTTTTGTCAGATCATCCAATAGCAAGCGTCGCAAATTCATAAAGGCATGTTCGAAATTGCGGTGATACGCGACCATATATTGCAGGCTTTTGATAAAGAACTCAGACGTGAAAAACGCCCTGTCCTCGATCTCCTCAAACACTTTCAAGAACGCATCATAGTCATCGCTTTCGGACACTTGGAACAGTGGCTGAAAAGCCGGTTCGACGGCGAGCAGACTCATCCATAAGCGCGACAGGGGAAAGTGGTCGATGCCCGGCGTCTGCATAGAAAGCAGCACGGCTTGCTTGAGGTTGTCATTGGGTTTTGCAACTTCGTATAGCTGCGCGTAATGCGTAAATTTGCGCTTATATTCGATATTGTCAGGATCGATAGAGACGGCCTTCGCATAGTTTTCGATCGCGGTAACAACCTGGCGCAAACCAAGAGCGACTTTGGCCAATCCTTCGTAGGACGGTGCATGGTCGGGTTGGATTTTGATCGCATTCTGGAAGCATTGTTCGGCACGAAGAAGCTCATACCCCTCCTCGTGCTTAACGCCTTTTGCGTACCATTCATCAACGGAGAGTGTTTCGGTTTCAACAGGGGCGGAGGATTCACTGGCCATGATTTTGTATAGCATGATTGCTGCGGGCGCGTAACATAAACCGCCCTAACGCCGATTTATCAGCAATTATAATGTGTTGGATATTTTTGCTCCGCAACAGAGTTCGAAAAGATTCACAAGAATCTTACTCCTCCGTATCCCTTTGTGATTGCGGGATACAGGTGTTTCTTGCTATTATAGTATTATGACAATAAAAACCATGGGAGTTTGGAATAGAGTTCATATTGTAGGGTGCCTTATCGTGGTATTAAGTGCATCAGCCTGCAGCACATCTTCTCAACAAGCTTCCAATCCATTAGTCGCGCCACCGACTTTTGACTCATCAACATCATACGCAGCGGTCTATCCGCAACCACAGCCCATAGACCTTGCCGCATTACCCGCAACGCCGGATTACATCGAACCTGCGTCGGGATCAGGATTGGAAACAACCGATACACGTGCGGATTACCTTAAGGCCGATGCGGCTAATCTGAATTGCGGCATACGCGACCGTTTCGACCGCAAAGCTCTGGTTGCCTATCACTGGGGCACGCATGAACGAAGCCGCCTTGCACTTGATGTTGACGGTCTGGGTTTCGATGGGGACATAGACGAAGTGCGGTTGGAATACTCGCTCCGCTTACAAAAAGAAAAACCCAAGAAGATGGGATGCCGTTATTCATCACAATGGCAAGGCATGGTCGGCTCCGGCTATAACGAAATGTTTCGTCGCGAAGGCGATGACGGTGCGCGCGGCGATGTGCGTAAAATCCGCAGTAAAGTTCGTTCGGGCTGGGAAGATATCAGCGGACGCTTGTTCGACTAGAAAGACGCTTCCATTCCATCAAACTCGGCCTCTTCCTCAAAGTCAGGACGGTATCTTTCCCGATATTTCTTTTTCGGGGACAGACCTTTATGGGTCGGGCGTGGTCCGCCGTCATCTGCAAAACGACAGCCGTCACCTTCATATATATCACCAACTAAATCGCTTAGCTTGGCTTTGCCGAAAGCGCTGCCTTTGGAATGTTTTTTCCAGCCCATAACTCAGTATCCGTTCTCATGTGGAACGG
>CAZLTT010000065.1:0-10867 GCA_964562515.1 uncultured Micavibrio sp. | reverse complement strand
TTGGCCATTACTAGCCAATTGTTCTAAAACCGTGATAGCCATACGCCCGCCCATCTCCGCAAGCTTGTCATGGAGGCTTTGCGCTGTTTCAGTTGGGTCGAGGTCAATCGCTTCTTTCAGTATTTCCGGTCCGGTATCCAACCCTTCATCCATCTGCATGATGGTCACGCCGCTTTGGGTATCCCCTTCCCAAATTGCCCGCTGAATAGGCGAAGCGCCTCGCCAACGGGGAAGCAATGACGCGTGAATATTGATGCAGCCATATTTCGGGGCATCGAGCACTGCTTTTGGCAGAATCAGGCCATAAGCAGCAACAACAGCGATATCGAGGTTCTGCGCGGCAAACTCTTCCTGCGCTTCCTTGGTTTTCAGGCTTTTTGGATGAAACACGGCTATACCGTTTTGCTCGGCAAAGGCATGCACCGGGGAAGGCGTTAATTTATGGCCACGCCCCTTAGGTCTGGGCGGTTGTGAATAGACACACACGATTTCATGGTCGGTTTTATCGTGAATAGCTTTGAGCGCCTCCAATGCGAAGTCTGGCGTCCCCATAAAGCCTATGCGTAGTGTTTTTGCCATGACTGAATCCTGACCGACCGCTTGGTATGTTAAATTAAATTCTGCTTCTTCAGCTTATCGACCTTGCGCAAAATCATATTGCGTTTCAGTGATGAGAGATAGTCGATAAAGAGCACACCGTTCAGGTGATCGATTTCGTGCTGCACGCAATGGGACAGCAAACCCGAAGCCTCAAGCTCCGCTTCCTTACCGTCATAATCGAGATATTTAACACGTACATTCGCGGGACGCTCCACATCGGCATATTGACGGGGAATAGAGAGGCAGCCCTCTTCCATCACGCTCATTTCTTCGGATTCCCAGATAATTTCAGGATTGGCCATACAAATCGGCGATTTTTCCTCACCGTCATCATGGCGCGCAAGATCCATCACCAGAACGCGGTTCAGCAGGCTCACCTGATTAGCGGCCAGACCGATGCCCGGGGCCTCATACATGGTCGCCAACATCCTATCCATTTGCTTTTGGATATCTGCGTCGACCTTATCAACCGCCTGTGCCGTTTCTTTCAGCACAGGATCGGGAACATTGATGATGGTGTATAAATCGCTCATAGCGTTGAGTTAAGCGGTTTTGATTTGGGGGTCAAGGTCTAAGCTATTTTCTTCTCGCGCTCATCTTCACTCGTGAGAGCCAGTGCCCGTGGAGTTTGCTCGATATTTTCCATCTCTGCCGCCTCGGGAATTGTTGCGCCCGCTTGTAATTCACGGAATTTACGCGCCGCGGGCAGAACCGAACCTTGTAAGGAACCAACCGCAGAATCGTAATTATTCATCGCACTTTGCAAGCCCTTACCGACCTTGCCTAAATGATCGGTGAATTTAAGGAAGCGTTTGTACAGCTCGACACCTTGCTCGGAGATTTCCTGCGCATTTTTGGCAAGTTCAACCTGACGCCAGCTTAAACCGACAACACGGAGCAGACTCATCAGCAAAGTCGGGGAGGCGATGATAATGTTTTGCGCGGCCGCATACTCAACAAGTTGCGGATCGGCGCGTAGAGCCAATGAATAGATATGTTCGGACGGCAAGAACAGTACGGTAAAGTCCGGACTTTCAACATTCTCCCAGTAACCCTTCTTGCCCAACTTTTTCACATGGTCCTTCACCTGTTTAGACAGGTTTTGCGTCAGGCGGTTGTACTCGTCTTCACTGGTATCTTCGGACAGCTTGTCGACGAACTGGTTTACGGGCGCCTTGGAGTCGATAATGATTTTAAAGCCGTCCTGCATATTAATGACCGCATCGGGTTGCTGACGCCCCTCGGCGGTTTGCATGGAAACTTGCGTATCATAGTGTACGCCTTTTATAAGGCCCGACTTTTCAAGCAGCCCTTCGAGGATATATTCGCCCCAACGCCCCTGCGCAGCCGGATCACGAAGCGCGCCAACAAGGCGGGCCGTCTCACGGTTCAGGGTTTGCATTTCCTCGCGCAACGCGGTGTCCGTGCCTTTGACCTGCTCCAATGCCTTGGCCATGTTTTCCAAGTTTGTGTGTACGGGTTTGATCATCTCGGCAATTGTGTTCTGGCGTTTTTCCAGATCATGCGCGCCGTCTTTCTGTGCGGCTTTTAGACGCTCTTGCGCCAATTGCAAAAACTGTTCATTGCTCTGTTGAAGCGCTTCGGCGGCGGTGGCCTTGAAACGGCTGTCCAACGCCGCTTGTGCTTGCTCGAATGCAATCTCCCGTTCACGGATTTGTGCTTTAAGCTCGACATTTTCCGTCACCAACCGCGTACGGTTGATCAAATATAAAACCGTCATAATCAACATGCCGAGGCAAAAGCTGCTGACACCGATTAGAATCTCGATCTGAAAGTCGTTTAAAAACTCTGTGATAGGTTGCATACTGTGATCATAACATCGATTCGCGGCAAATATAGCCAAAATGAAAACAAAAAAAGAACATATCGACAGACAATCTTTGACAGAGCGCGGAAACGCGCTGATTTACGTGCTGATTGCGATCGCTTTATTCGGCGCTTTGAGCTTTACGCTAAGCCGCCAGACCGACAGCTCAGAAGTCGGTAGTCTGGACAGCGAGCGGGCCAATTTATATATCGGCCAAATGACCTCCTATGCTGCGCAGACGCAATCATCGATAGATCAGATGCTGTTCACATCCGCGAGTGATATTGACGATCTTGATTTCACTCCGCCCGGCGACCCGACATTCGATACCGGTATTGTTATCCATAAGGTTTACCATCCGTCCGGCGGCGGTTTGAATCCCGGACGGCTTCCGCAGGAAGCAGTTACGCAGGTCGTCAGCGACCCTATGCCGGGTTGGTATCTGGGGCGGTTTAACAATATCGACTGGACGGAATCGACGGCGGATGACGTTATTCTGACCGCCTTCCAGATTTCAGAAGAGTTATGCAACCGTATCAATGCCAATATTGACGCAAGCCTGACCACACCGCCGAGCTCAAGCGTACAGCTGCGGAACATTCTGATTGATGACGCTTTGCATGGCGGGACCAATGTCGAGCTGACTACAGGCGGCGGGCAGATTTGCCCCGAATGTAACAACCGTGCAGCTTTATGTATCGAGAATGGCGGGGTGTACGCGTTCTATTCCGTTATCGTGGATCAGTAACTACGCCGCGTAAGACGCAATTACCGTGCAGGTTTCCTCAATTCCGAAATTTTTCGTAGCGCTCGTTGCCAGTACTTCAGGAAATGCAGCAGCATGCGTTTTCAAGGTTTTGACAACATCATCCGTTACTTTTGCGAGTTCCTGAGATTTCACCTTATCGGTCTTGGTCAGGATAATGCGGTACTGCACTGCTGTCTCATCGAGCATTTTCATCAATTCGATATCGCTGTCTTTCAGTCCATGACGGGAGTCGATCAGAATGAAGACACAGCGCAAAGTCGCACGGCCGCGAAGATAATCATAGATCAGCTGCGTCCATGCATCACGTTGCGTCTTAGAAACCTTTGCATAGCCGTAGCCGGGCATATCAACCATGTATATGCGCTCGCCCAGATTGAAGAAGTTGAGCTGTTGCGTCCGTCCGGGGGTGTGTGATGTTTTGGCAAGCGTTTTACGCCCCGTAAGCGCATTCACCAAAGAGGATTTACCAACATTTGAGCGGCCGGCAAACGCGATTTCCGGTAAGTTTGAGTCAGGTAATTGATTCAAACCCGCGACACCAAGCATAAAATCGCAAGTGCCCGCAAACAGCTTGCGGGCATCCTCACGGTCAGCGGCGGAATATTCTTCGCTCATTTATTTCTTCTTCTTTTTCTTCTTGGGCTTTGGCGGCGAAATCTCTTTCGGCTCGGCATTCGCTTCTTCTTCATCCTCGATGAATTCTCCGCGATATTCGGCCAACTTCGCTTCCTGCTCCGCGTTAAGGTCCTCTTCGTCGTCATGTGATTCCCCGAAGAGGTGAATCGGCACGCCCAGAGAGCGCATAATGTAAGCTTGCTGGATCACGCCGATCAACGCACTGAAGGTCCAGTAAACGACCAGTCCGGCTGCAAATTGCGACATGATGAAGGCAAACAGGAACGGCATGAAATTCATCATGTCACGCTGCATCGGGTCTGTTGGCGGCGGATTCAGTTTCTTCTGAACAATCATGATGAGCAACATCAGACATGGCCACGCCCCAATCATTAAGAAGCTCGGCGGGTCCCAAGGAATCAGTCCGAACCCGTTAAAGACACTTGTCGGATCTGGCGCGGACATGTCCTGAATCCATCCAAAGAACGGCTCGTGACGCAATTCGATCGTGACATAGAATGTTTTATACAGCGCAAAGAAAATCGGAATCTGGACCAACATCGGCAAACATCCCGACATCGGGTTTACGCCTTCTTTTTGGTACATTTTGATCAATTCTTCCTGCATCTTTTGCTTATCGTCACCATATTTTTCGCGCAGGATTTGCACGATTGGCGAGATTTTCTTCATGTTCGCAAAAGAACGGTAGGAGGTGTTGGTCAACGGGAATACCGCACCACGGATCATGATCGTCATCACAATAATCGCGATACCCATATTGCCGATCCACATGTGCAGGTAATGCATGATGTAGAAGAACGGCTTGGTCATGAACCAGAACCACCCGAAATCAACCGCGAGGTCGAATTGCGGAATGCTCAGCTCTTCTTCGTAGTCTTTAAGTATCAATACTTCCTTCGCGCCGACAAAAAGCTGACTTTGCACTTCCGCCGAACCACCAGGAGGCACAGCGACAGCCGCGCCGAGGAAGTCAGCCTGATAAAGCCCGTCATTATCCTCATCATCGGCGGCACCCGCATAGCTGTAGCTATATTTAACGTCTTCGCCCTGCGGCGGGATCATAGCCGTCAGCCAGTATTTATCGGTAATGCCAAGCCATCCCTGTTCGGCCTGAAAGCTTTGCTTTTTCTGTTTACGCAAATCGCTATAGCTGTCGTTAAAGAGCTCTTCGCCGATAAAAGCGACAGGCCCTTCATGGGAAATCCATGTGGCGTTGTAATCTTCGGGAATACCGTTTTGAGATATCAAACCATAAGGATAGAGCGTGATTTCATTCGACCCTTCATTGATTGCACGTTGGGTAACGGTGAACATGAAGTTTTCATCAACCGCAATCGTACGCTCGAAACGCAAGCCTGTGGCATTGCTCCAGACCATGGTGATCGGTGAGCCGGGTTTCAGAGTTTGATTGCCTCTAATCTGCCATTGCGTGCTGTTACCCGGGACAGATACAGCCTTGCTCGCAGATAACCATCCATATTCAACACCGCGCGGGAAAATGCTGCCCTTCGGGTTCAGCACAGTGACAAGCTTTTCGTCCTCGATTGTCTGGTGATAGCGTTTGAGCGACAAATCATCGATACGCCCGCCGGAATTCAGGTCAATCGTGCCCTTTATTTCTTTGTTCGAAAACTGGAGGCGCGGAACGTCGGCCAAAATCTCGCTACGCTCACGCTTCACAACTGCTTGCGCAGGTGCTTCGTCCAGAACGGATTGGATTTCTTTATTCAGTTTCTGCTGAACCTTAATAGCTTCGCGCTGTGGCTGAAGCACGAAGCTGTCATAGCTGAAATATACCATCGCGGCCAAGACGAAGAAGATGAACATGTTACGCAGGTCATGCGGATGCATTTGTTCATTTTTGCCATAGGGGGTTCGCGGCTCGCCGGGTGGTGAAAAAAGATTCATAAATTGCTTCGTTTGTCTGTTTTATTTTTGAAAGTTAGGCGTTTATAGCCGATGGCGCAGATACGATCAATCCGCTTTCGACACCGCGCGTTTTGGCGGCGGCGGGTCGAGCATGTCGCCTTTATAATACGGATGGCATTTTCCGATCCGTTTTAGCCCCAACCACAAGCCCTTAGCCGCGCCGTGCTCTTCGATTGCCTGATATGTATATTGAGAGCATGTCGGGTGAAAGCGGCAGTTACGCCCCAACATCGGTGAAATAAAGCGCCCGTAAAAACGGATGGCCATCAAGAACAATGCTTTCATGCCTGTAGCTCCAGTTTTTTCAAACACCATCGCAGATCGTTGCATAATGTTTCATAGGGGCGGGTGAGGGTCTGCGGACGGCCGACCAGAATGTAATCCTGCGCATCTTTGGCGAATTCCGGCAAAACCTCTGCGGCAACTGCACGTAAACGGCGCTTGATACGGTTGCGCTTAACGGCGGACTTATCGACTTTTTTACTGACCGTGTATCCGATACGCGTCTCACCATCGACATTCGGGGCGGTTTGTATAATCAACCCGTGCGAGACCCATTTGCGGCCTGATGACTGAATCTTCAGGAAATCGCTACGTTTCTTGATTTGAATCAAGCTGTCTTGCTGTTCTTTGGTTGCGTGCATGTTTCGAGCATACAAAAAGGCGCCCGACTTTCAAAGCGGCGCCTTTTATAAAAAGCGTATTAAAGACTTATGCGCTCAGGCGCTTACGACCCTTGGCACGACGACGTGCGAGGATAGCGCGGCCATTCTTAGTAGCCATGCGTGAACGGAAGCCGTGACGGCGTTTGCGAACCAGATTACTTGGTTGAAATGTTCTTTTCATTGTTCATTCGCCTTATTTAAGGGCGCCTTTACATGCTTAATTCTTCAAAGTGTGTGGTTTATATACTGAATGAAGCGGGGATGTCAAATCTATTTGGGCAAAAATTTGGCGCCCGCGCTGCTGTATTGCGCAGAATTTACCTTACCTATTTATCGCCCATCGCCTGCTTCATGAAAAACCGTTTGGCCGGTGCCAGTCGGGACACCATTTTCAAGCCCGCTTTACGGATAAGCCCGACAGACGGTGAAGAATTTGAAAAAAGGCGGTTCAAACCATCCGTGACGGCCACCATCGCCATATTATCGGGTCTGCGTTTATACTCATAAGCACTGAGCAAATCTTCGGAAGCAAGAGGCAAACCTTGCTCCAAAGCATCAAAAATAAGGCGCTCCAGCGTATCCAGATCGCGGAAACCCAGATTAAGCCCTTGCCCGGCGATCGGGTGGATACCGTGCGCGGCATCGGCGACCAATATCATATGCGGGGCGGTATATTTTTCGGCATGGACCAGACCGAGCGGGTAAGCAACACGGCGGCCCATAAGGCGTACACCGCCATAAAAGTCCGGAAAGCGGGCGGCGAGTGCAAGTTCGAAGTCTTTATCGTCTAAAGACATCAGGGAATTTGCCTCGGGACCATGTTCGGTAAAAACGACAGATGAGCGATGCTTGCCGTCTTTGTCATCAGCAAACGGCAGAATAGCAAACGGACCTTCGGGCCAGAAATGCTCGACGGCGATATTTTCATGCGGGTTGTCATGCTCAACCGTGCAAATCACCGCGCGCTGGTTATAGCTCCATTGGCGGGAACGCATGCCATATTGATGTTCCATGAATTTGCGCACGCTCGAATTTCGTCCGTCAGCGCCAACAATCAGCTCTGCTGTGATGGTTTTTCCGTTTGCTAGCTGTACGTGTCCCGCTTGCACATCGATAGAGAAGCCTTCAACACCCATCGGTGCGATATGATCGACATTTTTCAACGATTTGAGCTGTTTCATCATGGCTGTTTTCAGCACATGGTTATCGACAATCCATCCAAAAGCATTGCCGTCGGCTTGTTCGCTCAAAAATTCCAACAAAACCGAAGAACGACCATCGAGGATTTGAATATCCTCAATCGGGCAGGATTCATCGATATGCTGCCATATGGCGGCGCGCTCCAGTATTTTCCGTGAGCCGAAAGAGATCGCGGTTGTACGCAAATCCTTAGGTTTGGTCTTAGGATCCGCAAGATCGATACATGCTATTTGTAAGTCATGCCGCCCCAAAAGACACGCCAATGACAGGCCGGCCAAACCACCACCGACAATAGCAATATCGTAATTTGTCTTCATGCTCATAGGCTTAACATGCTTTCCGTAGAATTCCTGCTTGCGTTTTTACACAAATTCTTTAGACATATATAGAGTTTTGCACTGCAAAAGGGAGTTTTTTGACATGAAAATGGTTATGGCCGTTATCAAGCCTTTCAAATTGGACGATGTCCGCGAAGCGTTGACTGCTTTGGGAGTCGAAGGGTTGACTGTCACAGAAGTTAAGGGGTTCGGTCGCCAAAAAGGGCAAACCGAAATTTACCGCGGCGCGGAATACTCCGTGAGTTTCCTGCCTAAAGTTAAAATCGAAATCGCCATTCCTAGCGATATGGAAGAGCAAGTGGTTGAAGCTATTCAAGACGCCGCGAGCACGGGCCGTATCGGGGACGGTAAGATTTTTGTCTATGATCTGAATGCCGCCGTTCGTATCCGTACTGGCGAAACAGGACAGGACGCTCTTTAAACACTCATAACTAAGGTGATTACCATGCTTTCACACCGTTTCTGGGCTCTGTTTCTAATTGTGATGCTTATACCGTCACTAGCCTTCGCTCAAAACGGCCCTGACGCTGAGGTCGCCTTTATTTTCAATACATTTATGTTCTTGATGGCAGGAACGCTCGTAATGTGGATGGCCGCCGGCTTTTCCATGCTCGAAGCCGGATTGGTCCGTGCCCAAAACACGGCAACGATTTGCTTAAAGAATGTGGCTTTGTACGCAATTGCCGGACTGATGTTTTATATTGTCGGCTACAATCTTATGTATGTTGACGTCCCCGAAGGCGGCTTTATCGGTGCCTTTAACTTCCTATACAACCCGACAGGTGATGAATTGGCTCTTATGGGTGCCGACGAAGAAGGGCTTGCCGCAGCAACGGACAAAGTGGTGAGCGGCAGCGATTACGCCTCTATGTCAGACTGGTTTTTTCAGATGGTATTTGTAGCGACAGCCGCATCGATTGTTTCCGGTACGGTTGCCGAGCGCATCAAGCTATGGCCGTTTCTGGTGTTTGTCGCGCTTTTGACCGCGTTCATTTACCCCATTCAGGGTTCATGGAGTTGGGGTAAGGGATGGCTGTACGCTCTCAGATTTAGCGACTTTGCAGGATCGACGATTGTCCATTCTGTTGGTGGTTGGGCCGCATTGACCGGTGCTATTATTCTTGGACCGCGTACAGGTAAATATACAGCAGACGGGCGCGTTCACCCGATACCGGGATCAAACATGCCTTTGGCGACTTTGGGTACATTTATCCTTTGGATGGGGTGGTTCGGCTTTAATGGCGGTTCTGTGCTTGCGCTTGGTTCTGCACAATCTGCAACCGCAATGTCCGTTGTCTTTGTGAACACCAACCTCGCGGCAGCAGCCGGATGCATTGCCGCCATGCTGTATGCCACAATCCGTTACGGCAAACCGGATCTAACACTTGTTCTGAACGGCGCTTTAGCCGGTCTGGTCGCAATTACCGCGGGTCCGGATATCGGTAACCCCGCCTATGCCATGTTGATCGGGGTAATCGGTAGCTTGCTATGCTGTATGGCTATTCCACTGTTCGATAAATTGAAAATCGACGATGTTGTCGGTGCCCTGTCCGTGCATCTGGTTGCGGGGATATGGGGCACGATGGCCGTTGCGATCTTCTCCACCGGTGACTATGCCGCGCAGATCGTCGGGATTGTTGCAACGGGCGTGTTTGTGTCCGCTGTTAGCGCTGTGATCTGGCTTGCACTAAAATATACAGTCGGTATCCGTTGCGACGAACGTGATGAACGTTACGGCCTAGACCGCGCCGAAGTCGGTCTGGAAGCTTATCCGGACTTTGAAATCCGCCGCGCAGGCTAATCTTTCATAAAAACAGGACAACAAAAAAGCGCCTCAATTTAACGGGCGCTTTTACTATTTCGGTCTGTATCTGCGAATTTTAAGAGACAGGCTTTTCCACCCGGACCGGAAGGTCGGCCGCGATCGGGTCATCATCAAGCATTTCAATCATGCCTGTAGGCTGTACTGCGAAATTAGCGATAAACAAAGCATTTGAATAGAACACGACGGCATCACACAAGAAATGGCCTTGCTCGTTCATACCGTCAAACGTAGCAGGGCGAACAGTACCTTCAATAACTGAACGTGTTGTCTCATCCATTTCAGTCGGCATATTCGGGTCTGTCATGCTTTCAGCAATGTAGAACGGACCTTCTTCACCGCGCACAAAGAAACAGAAGAAACGCAAATAATCGAGCACGTTTTCAGGCGTTACTTTGATGGGCGCTTTTGCATTTACCTCGTGGATTGGCGGAGATGTACCGTTCAGACGAAAGAGGTTACCCTGATCTGTAAGGTAATAAATATTCAATTTCGGATTGGTCCAGTTCGGGTCTTTCACCTGAATTAAAGCAACCTGATCATAGAATGGCAGCATACGCCATTGTACTTGCGTGCTTTCCGCATTCACATGGTATTTACCGTCAATCGGGTTGATCTGTTCAAGAAAGCCTGCGAGCTCGTCGCCCTGCACCGCATTCCAATTCTGATCATGATACATAAAAGGAATTCCTCATCCGCATATTCAAGGGATAATTGTGCAAAATTTTACTGTATTCGCAAGGATTTATTTCACTTGGGCCGTTATATACGCACATAGCGTGGCGTTTCGGCCACCCTTAACGCAGCTCTTTAGTCGCAGAAAGGCCTTCAACGTCTTCTTCAGCGTCGCCTTGAGCAGCTGCTTCATTGTCTGAAGCTGTAACATCTGCATCTTCATCCCCTGCGGCAGGCATAATCTCTGACAGGGCTTCTGCGGGGTTTTTAGGTGTATCTTCGAAGCCGACCGAAGATTGCGTACCAAAACGCGCACCAAAGCCATCATCGGCAAAGGCAGGGGTTGATAGCAAAAGCACGGCTAAAATGACAAGCATGCGCATAGGTAAAATCCTTTTTATTGAG